>CAIYFD010000311.1 GCA_903925425.1 uncultured Opitutia bacterium
CGTTGAGCTCGGGAAATGCGCCGTGCAGTGAAGTGACCGCGAAAGCGGCCATGAGTGTCAGTGTGAGCTTTTTCATGGGAACGGGGGTTACTGGTTTCGGCCATACCCCGACGGGGCGCGGCGCAAAAAGGGGGGAAGCAAGATCCAGTGCCAGCCGGGGGCTGTCGCAAGGATAAATACGATTCGGTAGGAAAATTTTTGGCACTCCCAGACTACCTTACCTCCCAGCAAAAAAACATCTTGCCCTCGGGGCCCTCTTGGAAACTCACTCTGGGTTCCGAAACGGGCCGTTTTCCCGTGCCGCAGCAACCCTAACCCCGATGAAATTCCATTCCTTCCTTCGCTCCGCCTTGTTGTCGGCGGGCATTCTTGCTCTGAGCGCAGCATCCTCGTTCGGCCAGGCCGCTGGTGGACGCGGAATTGGCACCGCGGGCCTCGCTCTTCCTATGCCGGCGGCCGGTCTCCCTTCGGAATCGTACCAACCCGCGATCCTGAATGACATGGAGGTGACCGAGATCACCCGCACCAAGCTGTCCACGCTGACGGCCGCCACCAAGACCGTGGACGCTGCGCGCACGGAGCTGACCACGGCGACCTATGTGCTGCCGGTAAACGGCCAGAACATCGCCGCCAAGGTGCAAGCCCTGGTGAATGCGGAGGCCGCTCTGGCCTCAGGCCGCGCCGATACCTACGCCATTATTCTGAAGGGTCTCAAGGACGCCACCCCGGAAAAGAAGAGCGCCGTTGCGCGCGCCATCGGTGGCGCGCCGGCCCCTGCCGCCGGCGGTCGTGGCGGCAACTGAGTCCTTCCCGATTCCTTTCTCGCCGCCGGGATTTTTTCCGGCGGCTTTTTTGTGCCCGCAGCGCGCGCCCCGAAGTCCGCCTAGACGCCGATCACCGATGCCGAGCGGGCGGACGCCAGCGCCGCCTGCAACGCCGCCGGGCGGATTGGCTTGGTCACAAAATCGTTCATCCCGGCCGCCAGCGCCCGAATGCGGTCCGAATTCATGGCGTTGGCCGTCAGGGCGATGATCCACGGCTGGGACATCTGTGTGAATCCTCGGATACGTTGGGTCGCCTCATAACCGTCCATCACCGGCATTTCGATGTCCATCAGAACCACCTCAACCGGTTCGCGCAAAAACTCGGCCACCGCTTCCTCCCCGTTGTTTGCCATCCGCGGGCTGAGTCCGAGCCGTTTCAGCAACATGATCGCCACCCGCTGATTGACGGGATTGTCCTCCACCAGCAGTACCGAAAAGCCGCCCAGCGGGGCGGGCGCGATTCCGGCCGAGGACGCCGGCGGGAGCTCGGCCGGCGCGCCGGCGCGGCCCAGCACCCGCTGCAAGATGCCAAAAAGCTGGCCGGGTTTCACCGGCTTCTTGATCCGGGCCGCCGGTCCTGCACCCGGTGCCTCATGGTCATGACCGGGGTAGACCAGCTCCACGACCGGGAGTGACACCGGCCAAGCCAGGCGGCGAATCCGCGGATCGAGGATCACGACGTCGTACGGGCCGCGATCCGATGCCGCCTGCAACTCCTCGGCATTCGCGGCGGCAACCGGCACGGCACCCCAGGCCGCAAGCTGCCCGGCCATGTGGGCCCGCAGACTGTGATTCGGCACCCCGATCAACACCGTGCGGCCAGCGAAGGCGGCCGAGGTCCCGAACCATTCCGGCCGGACCGTGATCGGCTCCTCCGGCGCGATCAAGGTGAAGTGAAAAGTCGAACCGCGGCCATGTTCACTCTCGACCCACATGCGGCCGCCCATCGCCTCGGCCAGCCGGGCGCTGATGGCGAGGCCCAGCCCCGTGCCGCCATATTTGCGGGTGGTCGTCGAATCGATCTGGGAGAACGGGCGGAACAGGCGGTCGAGCCGCTCCGCCGGAATGCCGATGCCGGTGTCGCGCACGGCGCCATGCAAGGCGAGCCGTCCATCCAGCTCCGCGACGTCGATTGTCACCTGCACCTCCCCGGCGGCGGTGAACTTGAGGGCGTTGCCCACGAGGTTGACGACAATCTGGCGGAGCCGCGTGGCATCACCCACCACAGCGGCGGGCACCGCCGGATTGATCCGGCAAAGCAGTTCCAGGTCCTTCTCCGCGGCCCGCGCCGCAAAGGGATCAAGTGCATCCTCGACACACTGCCGCAGGTCAAACGGCGCCATCTCGAGGTCGATCTTCCCGGCCTCGATCTTGGAATAGTCGAGGATGTCGTTGATGATGGACAGGAGGGCGTCGCCGCTGGTTTCCACCGTGCGGATGAGTTCCCGCTGCGGCACGTCGAGCGGCGTGTCCTTCAGCAGGCCCGCCATGCCCAGAATGCCGTTCAGCGGCGTGCGGATCTCATGGCTCATCGTCGCGAGGAAGGCGCTCTTCGCTTGGTTGGCGATATTGGCTTCGGTCGCCGAGAGCTGCGCCTGCGCGATCGCGTGCTCAAGCTGCGCATTCAATTGTTCCGCTTCGTCCTTCGCCGCCCGCAGGCTTTCCTCCGCCTGGCGGCGGGCGGTGATGTCCGACCCGATCCCGGTGAAGCCGATAAGGTTTCCTGCCGGGTCGCGCAACGGCTGGACCTCCAGCGCGGACCAGTAACGGCGACCGTCGCGGGCCCCGTTCAGCACGACCACCTCGAAGCCCGCGCCCACCGCGAGCCGGGATCGCATCAGGGCCACGGTCTCCGGATCCGTGTCCTCGCAGCGCAGCAGCGTGCCGGGCCGCCGCCCCACGGCATCCTCGAAGGTATAGCCGCTGATCCGGGTGAAGCCTTCATTCACCCATTCGATCTCTCCCGCGGGATTCGTGATCACGACGGAGTTCGTGGTCCGCGACGCCACCAGCGCCAAGCGCTGGTTGAACAAGAGCGCGCGCGAAAGTTCACCCGTGCGCCGGGCGATGTCCGACTCCAGCTGCGCCGCCTGCTGGGTGAGCTGGAGCTGCGCCTCGCGTCGGCCCGCCTCGGCCGCCGCACACTCCCGCTCACTGCGCCGGGTCGACCAGACCACGGCCGCGACGGACGCGAGCGAGACAGCGATCCAGACCGGCACCGCCGCAACCTGGGCGCCAGAGACGGACCACGTGAGCAGACCCACGCCCACTGGAAGCGCGGGCAAGCCCAGCAACCGAAACCGGTCCGACCGGCACGGCTCGTCAGCCGGAGGCCTTGGGGCACCGGATGCGCTGGGCGGAGGCTGACTCGAAAAAATAGGCATGGCAGGAGCGGCCGCCCGGGCCGGAGCCGGACGATCTCCTCGATATTCTATTCCCTCCCCTCATCGGCTCGAACGAGCCGCGGTTGAGACCGAACACGCCGATTCCAGCGCTTCTCCACTTTTTCCCCTGCGAGGATTGCGCAGGGCCGCTTCCACTCTTTCCATGATCGCGACATGACCATCGAGCAAAAGCTGGATCGCTGGGTCGCAACGGCCGCAGCCGTTGCCGCGACTCTGGGGCTGGCGGCGCTCGGCGGCTGGATACAAAGCGCCCGTGCTTGGTACGGCGGTTTGCCCGGTCTGTACCTCATGACGCCAAACACCGCCCTTTGCCTGGTGCTCGCCGGGGCGGCCCTCTTTTTGGTCAGGGACCGGCGGCGGGCGGCGGCCCGATTGGCCGGCAACGTGCTCGGGCTCGCGGTCTCCGGCCTCGCCGCCACTCGGCTTCTGCCGAACAACCGCTGGGGCCTCGACCTGATGTTCGATCTCGAGGGCGCGGGCACTGCCAGCGCGGTCAGCGTGAGCGTGCTCCACGCCACCATCCCCTTGATCGGAGCCGGTCTCGGTGCCGCCGCACTTTTCCTGCCCCGCCGGCCAACCTTCAACGTTTCCAATTGGCTCGGGCTCGCCATCGTCAACCTCAGCCTTTTCTCGATCGCGGGGCACCTCTTCTCACCCGGTCCCGACCTGATCGGGCCGCCCAGCGGCGCCATCTGGGGCTGCCTCGCCTTGGGGCTGGGCTTGGTGGGGGTGCGGGCGGAAGGGGAATTCAACTGGATGCCGTCGACCGACGATCCCCGCCGCCCCCTCGCCCTGCGGCTGGGCGCCATCGGCCTGCTCGTGCCCCTCGGGCTGTACACCGTGGAGATCCACTGGCTGCTCCCGCTGGTGCCGCAGCTGCTCAATCTCATCACCATCGTGGCCGTGGCCTTCGGCCTCGCGATGCTCGCCACCTTTGCCTACGCGCTACGCAACGTCCAGTTGACGGACCGACGGCGGCGCGAAGCCGAATCGAGCCGGGATGTGCTGCTCGCCCGCCTGCAGCAGCAGGCCGCCAACCTCGAAATGCAGGTGGCGGAACGCACGCGAACGCTCGATGAGACCAACCAGCGCCTGCAACTCGCACTCCGCGCCAGCGACTATGGCGTGTGGGACCGGGACATGGCCACCAGCCGGCAGGTGTGGGACGAGCGCCAGCACAGTCTCTACGGGCTCAAGCCGGGCGGGTTCGACGGCACCTACGAGGCCTGGCTGGCATTCATTCATCCCGAGGACCGCCCCCGCGTCAGGCGCCTCGACGAAGACATTAAAGCGGCGCCCGAGGGTCTCGACTACGAGTTCCGAATCATCCGGGCCGACGGCGCCGTGCGCCAGATCGAGGCCCATGCCACCCTGCAGGCCGAACCGGGCGGACGCCCCTTGCGGGTGGTGGGCATGAACCGCGATGTCACGGCCGACCGCGCCCAGGCGGCGACCCTCTCCGCGCTCAACGAGCGCCTGCAATTCGTCCTCAATGCCAGCGGATTCGGCGTGTGGGACTATACCTTCGAGGGCGCCCGACTCGGCTGGGACGATCATATCCTGGAGATCTTCTCCCTCCCCAAAGAGACCGTCCGACCCGAGGATTCGTTCTGGCGGATGCTGATCCATCCTGACGATCTCGGCACCCTGCAGACCCGGGTGGTCGAGGTCATGGGCGGACAGCAGAACCAACTCACCCACCGGTTCCGCGTCATCCGGACCGACGGCGCGGTGCGGCACCTTGAAATCCACGCCTATCTGCTCCGGCACATGGACCGCCGCCCGCTGCGCCTCGTCGGCATCGCGACCGATGTCACGGTCCGCAAGCAGATGGAGGAACAACTCCGGCACAGCGAGGAGCTCTCACTCCAGCTCGGCCGGCTCGCGCAAATCGGCGGCTGGGAATGGGACATCACCAACAGCCGCCTGACCTGGTCGCCGGAAATGTACCGCATCCACGAGGTGGCGCTGGGTTACGAACCGACCCTGGCCAAGGAACTGGAGTTCTTCAGCCCCCAGACCCAGGCCACGTACTCCGAGGCACTGTCGACCGCCGTGCGCACGGGCAAGAATTTCGACCTCGAGCTGCCGTTCCGCACCGCCCGGGGCAACCAGCTGTTCGTGCGCATCCTCGGCCACGCCGACATTCGTGACGGCCGCCCCGTGCGCATCTACGGCGCGTTCCAGGACATCACGGCGCGACGCGACGCGGAGGAAATGCGGCGGCAGCTGGAGGCGCAGCTCTTCCAGGCGCAGAAGATGGAGACCCTCGGCACGCTCGCTGGTGGCATCGCGCACGATTTCAACAATCTCCTGACCGGCATCCTCGGCTACCAGGATCTGGCGCTCGAATCCCTCCCGCCCGACAGCCCGGCCCTCAGCCAGCTCGCAGCGGCCCGCGACGCCAGCATGCACGCCCGCGAACTGGTCGACCAGATCCTCACTTTCTCCCGCCAAGCGGGCAGCGAGAAGACCCCGGTCGACCTCGGAAAAATTGTGGAGGACTCGCGCCGGTTCCTGCGCGCCAGCGTGCCTTCAAGCATCCGGATCGAATGCGACATCGATCCGAACTGCCCCCTGGTGCGGGCCGATGTCACCCAGATCCATCAGGTGCTGCTCAATCTCGGCACCAACGCCGCCCACGCCATGCAGGCGACGGGCGGAACCATGCGCATCGTCGTCCGCCCCGTCTTGTTCGACGGGGAAACCGCGGGGCGGCACCCGTTGAGCGCCGGGGCTTACGCGGAAATTGTATTCAGCGACACCGGCCATGGCATGGACGAGGAGATCAAACAGCGGATCTTCGATCCTTTCTTCACCACCAAGGAGACCGGGCACGGCACGGGCCTCGGGCTCTCGGCCGTGCACGGAATCATTGAGGCGCACCAGGGCGCCATTGACGTGGTCAGCGCCCCAGGCCTCGGCACCACCTTCACGATCCACCTGCCCGCGGCCTCGGAGGAGGAGGCGCCACCGGAGGAAGCCCCGCTGCCCGTCGTGCGGGGCAACAACGAACTCATCGCCGTGGTTGACGACGAGGACATGGTCCGGGCCTTTGTGCAGATGGCGCTGGAGCACTCCGGCTACCGCGTGCGCGCGTTCGACACCGCCGCCGCCTGCCTCGAGGCGCTGCGCAAGCGATCCGGGGAGTTCGCCCTGCTCCTGACCGACCAGACCATGCCGATGATGAAGGGCCTCGAGCTCGCCGAGGCCGTGCGGCAGTTCGAGCCGCTCCTGCCAGTGATGATCATGTCGGGCTACTTCTCCCGGATCTCGCCGGACAACCTCGCCCGGATCGGCCATGTCTCGATGATCGCGAAGCCGTTCACCAACGCCGAGATCGCCCAGGCGGTCCATCGCGCCATGCACGAGGAACCGGCCGACGCAGATCAATAATGCGGCGGGCGTTCCTCGGCGGGCGACGACGAGGTGCCGTCCCCGGGGCCCGACGACTCAAGACGGTCGCGGAAGGCGCGCATTTCCCGGCGGAGCCGCCCGGCATCCTCCACGAGCTCGAGCATGGCTTTATCCTGCTCGGTCAGGTGCCGCTCGAGGTACGCGATCTTCTCCTCGAGAATTTTAATTCTTTCTTGCAACGGTCGGGGTCGCGGCAGCGGCCTTGAGCTTCTCGAGCTCCGGCAGCACCACGCGATTGTAGCAGTCGGGACAGACCGAGTGGCTGAACTCGCTCCCCGTGCGCTGGTTGATGTAGCCTTCGATCTGCTGCCAGTAGTTTTTGTCGTCGCGGATCTTTTTGCAGTACGAACAGATCGGCAGCATCTCCTCGAGCTGCTGGACCTGCGTCGCAAAGCGCAGGATCCGTTCGGCAACGCGCAGACGCATCCAGAGCTCCTCGAAGTTGAGCGGCTTGGTGAGGAAGTCATCCACGCCCGCGTCCGCCGCGGAACGCTGGTTGTCGGCCGTCGCATCGTTCCCGGTCAGCAGGATGAAATAGGTGTACTCCGCGCCCGCCCGGCCGCGGATGAGGCGGCAAAGTTCCAGCCCGTCGACCCGCGGCATCAGCCAGTCGCTCACCACCACGCGGACCGGCTCTTCTTTCAGCCGCTCCCAGGCCGCCTGTCCGTCCATGGCCTCGATGCAGTCATGGCCGAGGCGCCGCAACGCCTGCCGGAGCACCGCAAGGGCCACGGGGTCGTCTTCGACGGCGAGAATCTTCACGGGAGGAAAAAGGAGGGGTTTTGGAGTCGTCCGCAACGGCGAAACGCAACGCCCCGACGGTCAGCCCTCAGCCGGCCGGCGTCAGCAACCGGCGCAGTTCCGTCGGCGAGGTCACCGGGCTCTGGCAGGTGTAGTCCTCGCACACGTAGGCCGTGGCGCGGCCGTCCCGCGGCATCATGGCGGCTGTCCAGGAAATCGCCGGATCCGCCCGGAGCATCGTACGGCGCGGCCCGAAATCCACGCCAAGTTCGGCCGCCAAGGCGCGAAAATCCGCGGCCGCCGGGTCGCCGGCCAGCACGACATGCCGGGGCGGCTCCAGCGCCGCCTCCACCGCGCAGAGCATCTGCGGCAGGGCCTGCGGTGCACTCCGCCAGCGGGACTCAAAGGCCGCGAGGGTCTCACCCGCGCGCGTCCGGCGTCCGGCATCCTGGAAAATCGCGCCCAACCGCAGCTGGTTCAACGCCGCCAGGGAACTCGGTGCCGGTTCGGCCCCGTCGTAATCCTCCCGCAGGCGCAGGACCAGGTCCGGCGCCCCGGCCGCAGAGTTGAAATAGCCGCCGTCGGCCGCGCGGAATAATTCGTCCATCTTCCGCTGCAACCGGTCGGCCCATAAAAGCCAGCGCGTCTCGAAGCCCGCCTCGTAGAGATCGAGCAAACCCTGGATCAGGCAGGCGTAATCCTCCGCAAATCCTTCCGCGGCGCCCCGGCCTTCCAGCCAGCTCCGGTACAGCACGCCCCGCCCTGCGTCATGCAATTCGCGCTCGATGAATTCAGCCGCGCGGGTGGCCGCCTGCAGCAGGGTGCTTTCACCCTCCCCTTCGAGGACAATGTGACCCCGCGCCAGCGCCGAGATCATGAGTCCGTTCCACGCGGTGATGATCTTTTCATCCCGCTGCGGCCGGGGCCGGCGCGCCCGCACGTCCCGCAGGACCGCGAGGCCGGCGATCAGCCGCCGGTTGGCCTCCTCGGGATCCAGCCCAAGCTTGCGCGCCGTCGCCACGAGCGGTTGGCGCTGCGCGAGGATGTTGGCGCCCCGGAATTCGGCATGGGGATCGGACGCCGGCGGGACATTGCCCCCCGTCGTGAGCCCGAAATGGGTTTCAAAAAGGGCCAGGTCCGCCCCAAGCAGCGCGGCGAGTTCGCCATGCGTCCACAGGTAGAAGGCGCCCTCCGAGGGATGACCACCGCCGGGCGGCTCGCTGTCGGCGTCCTCCGCAGAATAAAAGCCCCCATCCGGCGCTGCCAGGTCACGCGCCACATAGTCGAAGATGTCCCGCGCCATCCAGGCCAAGCGTTCATCGCCCGTGGCCACGCGGGCCTCGAGGCAGTTGAGTGCGATCTGTGCCTGATCGTAGAGCATTTTCTCAAAGTGCGGCACGAACCATTCCGCATCGACCGAGTACCGGTGGTATCCGCCCCCGACCTGGTCGTGGATCCCGCCCATTGCCATCATGCGCAGCGTCACCGACGCCATCTGGAGCGCCGTCGCCCCCGCACCCTCGGCCGGCCCCTGCAGGGCCGCGATGCGCAGCAGGAAATTCAGGACCGAGCCGCGCGGAAACTTCGGCGCACCGCCGAAGCCGCCGCTCTGGGCGTCGAAAGCCTCGTTGAAAGAGTGAAAGCCCCGCTCGAAGGCCTCGCCCGCCGACTCCACCAGCGGCCCGGCGGCGGCCGGCCCCGCCTGCTCGCCGTGGGATTCGCGCAGGAGGTGGATCGCCCGGTCGCCCTCGGCGACCAGCTTGTCGCGCTCCGTCTCCCACCCGCGTGCGATCGCCCGCAGGATGGAGGGGAATCCCGCCCGCCCCTGGCGATCCTCCGGCGGAAAATAGGTGCCGCCGAAAAACGGCTTGAGCTCCGGGGTCAGCCAGACGCTGAGCGGCCAGCCGCCATGGCCCGTCATGGTCTGCACGTAGGCCATGTAGACCCGGTCGACATCGGGACGCTCCTCGCGGTCGATTTTCACCGGGATGAAGTGTTCGTTCAGCAGGCTGCCCGTGTCGGGGTCCTCAAAGGACTCGTGCGCCATCACATGGCACCAATGGCAGGTCGAATAGCCGATGGAGACGAAGAGCGGCTTCTGCTCGGCCCGGGCGCGCGCGAACGCCTCCTCGCCCCACGGCAGCCAGTCGACAGGATTGCCCGCGTGCTGGCGCAGGTAGGGGGATTTTTCTCCGGCAAGTCGGTTCGGCATGGAAGCCGCCACGAATCAACCGGATCGGCCCGAAACACAAGAAGCCGATTCCCCACGCGGCTCCGCCTCACATTTCACGTATTACGTGAAATGTCCGCCGGGCGGGGGTGGATTTCCGGCCCGGACAAATTAATTGCTTCGCGGGGCGGCGCAGCGTTTGCTTGCCGGTTCCGATGCTAACGATCGCCGATGTCTCGAAGTCCTACGGTACCCGCGAACTCTTCGCGGATGTGTCGCTTTTCATCGCGCGCACCGACCGCCTCGGCCTGATCGGCCCCAACGGGGCGGGCAAGTCCACCCTCTTCGGCCTCATCCTCGGCGAGGAGAAGCCCGACACCGGCACCATCGAGTGGGAACGCGGGGCGGACTTTGGCTACCTGCCGCAGGAAAGTGCCCCGGCGGGCGACGAAACCATCCTCCATATCGCCACGAGCGGGAAAAAGCTCGAGCCGACAGAGGACGACTACGACATCGACTACACCCTCGAACCCCGCGCGAAGAAGATCCTCGCCGGACTCGGATTCAAGGAAGGCGACGCCCTCAAGCTCGCCAAGACCTTCTCCGGCGGCTGGGTCATGCGAGCCCATCTGGCCCGCCTGCTCGTCGCCGAGCCCGCCCTGCTCCTCCTCGACGAGCCGACCAACCATCTCGATCTCGAGGCGCTGCTCTGGTTTCAGGACTACCTGATCCGCTATCCCGGCGGGCTGGTTGTCATCTCCCACGACCGCGCCTTCCTCAACGCTCTCTGCACCGGCATGCTCGATCTCCGCGCCGGCAGGCTCCATTACTACCACGGCAACTACGACAACTACCTGACCGAGAAGGATGCCCGCAAGGATCAGCAGGCCGCCGCCTTCAAGAACCAGCAGCGCGAGATCGCCCACCTGCAGGTCTTCGTGGACCGCTTCGGCGCCAAGGCCTCAATGGCTTCCCGCGCCAAGTCCAAGGAAAAGCAGATCGAGCGCCTCAAGGAGGTCGCCGTCGAGGAGCCTACCGAGGAACTGCGCAAGATGAACTTCAAGTTCCCGCAGCCCCCGCGCTCCGGCCTCAAGGTCATCGAGCTCGAGCACGTGCAGCAGGCCTACGGGAGCCACATCGTTTACAAGGACCTCAATTTCACCGCCCAGCGAGGCGATCGCATCGTCCTCGTCGGCCCGAACGGCGCCGGAAAATCCACGCTCCTCAAGATCCTGGCCGACGTCATTCCGACCCAGGGCGGCCTCCGCGAACCCGGCAGCAACGTCGTCACCGGTTATTTCGCCCAAAACCGCCTCGATAACCTCGATCCGAGCCTCACGGTTTTCGAAAACGTGATGTCGCTCCGCACGAACGAGAACCAGCTCACGGAGCAACAGGGCAGGGCGATTCTCGGCGCCTTCCTTTTCCGCAAGGACGACGTCCACAAGCCCATCGGAGTCCTTTCCGGCGGTGAAAAATCCCGCCTCGCCCTCGCCCGCCTCCTCGTCAAGCCGCCCAATCTCCTCCTCATGGACGAGCCGACGACTCACTTGGACATCCAGTCGATCGACTCGCTCGTCGGTGCGCTCAAGAACTACGAGGGCACGCTCATCTTCATCAGCCACGATGTTCACTTCATCCGGGCCCTCGCGAAAACCGTACTGCACGTCCACAGCGGCCGCCTCACGCCCTACTCCGGCGACTACGATTACTACCTGGATAAATCCAAAGCCGGCGACGCCCGGGCCGCCCTGACCGCCGGTTTCACGGACGCCCGGCCGGTGCAGGCGAAACCGTCGAATCCCAAATCCCAGATCTCCGATCTCAAATCTCCGGCCAAACCGGCGGCGAAACCGAGCCCGAACGAGATCCGCAAATTCCGGGAATCGGTCGGCCAGCTGGAAAAGGCGGCCGTTGAGCTTGAGAAGCGCCAGGCGGAAATCGCCGCCGAGCTAGAGGCCCCGGAAACCTACACCGACAAGGGTCGATTCCATCACCTGAACCGGGAGTTGAGCTCCGTGGTCGACCAAATCACCGCCGCGACCACCGCTTGGGAGGCCGCAGCCACTAAACTCTCCGAAATGGAGAAGGGTTAGGGTCTAAAGCTCCGATTTAGGGGCTTCCGACGGTATCGGCATCGGGTTGGGCTGTTGTCGGCTGAATGCCGAATCCTGAACGGCTTTTCGGGCTATTTAGCCCGCTTTTGCCATAAAACACCGCACACACGGTCAAAATCGCCCATTTTTGATCGAATTAACCAAAAAAGATGAGCTTTTGGCCGCGTTTTGCCCATTAAGCCAGGAATTCCCCCGGGGGTTCAGCGAATACAATCACAGAAGTTTCTGCGAGTTCCAGCTGTTGGGTGCAAGTTACGTCACAGGACCAAAAACACATAAAAAGGCCTATTCTTGATGAAAAAGGCCAAAATAAGCCCAAAAGGGTCGAAAAATGAGAATATCCCGAGAAATCGGGGATTGCTTGTGCCTGCCAATACTTTTGAACGAGGTCTCGGTTAGCTCAACTAACCCTCCCGTCCGGCTATTAACTCAACCAGGGCATCTCTTGGACCTAAAACAAATCAAACAGATCATCGACCTGATGAAGCGCTCGGAATTGTCCGAATTCGCGGTCGAGGAAGAGGGTTTTAAGCTTAAGATCCGGCGCGGCTTCAACGGCCTGCCGGTCGTTTCGTCCGGACGCGGCTCGAGCCATCCTTTCGTCCCCGGACCGGAAACCGCCGCCCAGTATGCTCCTGCCGCCGCTGCTGCGCCGGCTTCGGCTCAAGCCCCGGCGGCCCTCGCTCAGGCTGGTGCTCCCGCCGCCAACCAGGACGAAGTCGGTGTGATTTACGTGAAGTCTCCGATGGTGGGCACATTTTACCGTTCGGCCTCCCCGGAATCCAAGCCCTTCGTCGAGCCGGGAACCAAGGTCGCGGAAAACACCGTCGTCTGCATCATCGAGGCGATGAAGATCATGAACGAGATCCAGTCCGAGGTCAGCGGAACCGTCCTCGAGATGCTCGTGGAGAACGGCCAGCCGGTCGAGTACGGCCAGCGCCTGTTCAAGATCAAACAGGGCTGAGACCCTCCCCTTTCGCGCGGTCCGCCGGTCCCGGTCGCTTTCCAGCCGGCGCCGGCTGCCGGGCTCAGCCTTTCACGAAATGATTCAAAAAATCCTCATCGCCAACCGCGGCGAAATCGCCCTCCGCATCGTCCGGGCCTGCCGCGAACTCGGGATCAAGACCCTGGCCGTCTACTCCGAGGCCGATGTGCAGTCGCTCCACGTCCAGCTGGCCGACGAGGCCATCTGCATCGGCGGACCGAAGAGTGCCGACAGCTACCTGCGGGCGGACCGCATCATCAGCGCGGCCGAGATCGCAGACGTCGACGCGATCCATCCCGGCTACGGATTTCTCTCGGAGAACGCCAAGTTCGCCGAGCAGTGCGAATCGTGTAACATCAAGTTCATCGGGCCGAAGTCAAAATCGATCAAGATGATGGGCGACAAAGCCGTGGCCAAGGACACCGTGCGCAAGGCCGGTGTCCCGACCGTCCCCGGCTCCGACGGTCCGGTCGAAAGCGAAACTGAGGCGGTCAAGGTCGCCCGCAAGGTCGGCTACCCGGTCATCATCAAGGCCGTGGCCGGTGGCGGCGGTCGCGGCATGCGCATCGCCCACAACGACGTCTCGTTCGCCAAGGAGTACCATGTCGCGCGCAACGAGGCCGAGAAGGCCTTCGGCAACGGCGCCGTCTACATCGAGCGCTACATCGAGCGCCCGCGGCACATCGAGTTCCAGATCCTGGCCGACAGCCACGGCAAGACCCTCCATCTCGGCGAGCGCGACTGCTCCGTCCAGCGCCGCCACCAGAAACTGATCGAGGAATCCCCCTCGCCCTTTCTCACGAACGACCTCCGCAAGAAGATGGGCAAGTCCGCCATCCGGGCCGCCGAGGCCGCCCAGTACGAGAACGCCGGCTCGATCGAGTTCCTAGTCGATGCCAAGGGGAACTATTTCTTCATCGAGATGAACACCCGCATCCAAGTGGAGCACCCCGTGACCGAGGAGTGCACCGGGATCGACTTGATCAAGCAGCAGATCCGCATCGCGAATGGCGAGAAGCTCGATTTCGACCAGGGCGATATCAAGTTCGACAAGCACGCCATCGAATGCCGCATCAACGCCGAGGATCCCGCGCGCAACTTCGCGCCCTCCCCGGGCACGATCGGGCTCTATTACGCCCCGGGCGGCCACGGCGTGCGCGTCGACTC
>CAIYFD010000312.1 GCA_903925425.1 uncultured Opitutia bacterium
CCTGCTTCAGGTAGGACTCCAGATGGCAGTGCGTGTCGATCAGGCTCACGATCCTAGGGTCGGACATGATAAAGCGTGGCATAGCGCTCGTGCAGGTAGCGCAGGAGGTATTTCGGCGTCAGGTCCTCGCCGGTGACCTCGCGGGCGAGGTCGAGCAGGAGCAGGCGACGGCCGCGGGCGTGGACTTCGCGGCGGAGCCAGCCGAGCAGCTTGGAGAAGTCACCGCGCGCAAAGTCCTGCTCGAGGTCCGGCATCAGGCCCAGCGCCCGATACCAGAGTTGTGCCGCCAGCATGTTGCCGAGGCAGTAGCTCGGGAAGTAGCCGAATGCTCCGCCCGACCAGTGAATGTCCTGCAGCACGCCCTCACGATTGTTGGCTGGCTCGAGCCCGAGCAGGTCCCGCGACGCCTGCTTCCACGCCGCCGACAAACCCGCCACGTCGAGTTCGCCGCGGAAGAGCCGCTGCTCGAGCTCGAAGCGCAGGATAATGTGCAGGTTGTAGGTAACCTCGTCCGCATCCACGCGGATCAGGGTCGGCTTCACGGCGTTGATCGCGAGATACAGCTGCTCTGCCGAGACATCCGCCGTCTGCGAGGGGAACAGTTCCCGAAAGCGCGGCTCGAAGTGTTTCCAGAACGGCCGCCCACGCGCCACCTGGTTTTCCCAGAGGCGGCTCTGCGACTCGTGGACGCCCATGCCGGCATGAATCCCGAGCGCCGTGCCTGCGTGCTCGCGGGGCAGGCCCTGCTCGTAGAGGCCGTGGCCCGTCTCGTGGATCGAGCCGAAGAGCGCCTTTAGAGGATCGTTCACGTCGAAGCGCGTCGTCATGCGCGTGTCGCTCCCCGTGCCCGAGCAGAAGGGATGCACCGACACGTCGATCCGCCCGCGGCGGTAGTCGAAGCCGAGCTTCCCGGTCACTTCGCGCAGGAAAATGTCCTGCTGCGCCACCGGGCAGCCCTGCAGGAGATCGCGGCGGGCCTTGACCGGCGAGGCCGCAATCTTGCGCACCAGCGGCACGAGGCCGGCCTTGAGCTCGGTGAACAGCGTTTCGATCCGCGCCGCGTTCATGCCCGGGTCGCTCAGGTCGATATAATAGTCATAGGGCGCGGCGCCGTGGCCGAGGTACGCCGCTTCGCGCTTCGCCAGCTCCAGGTGCTTTTCCAGGAATGGCGCATAGGCGGCAAAGTCGTCGCGCGCCCGGGCATCCGCCCACGCGTGGTAGGCCCGGCTGCAGTGCCCGGCCTTCTCGCGCACGAAATCGGCGGGCAGCTTCGTCGCCCGGTCGTAATCGCGCCGGGCCTGCCGCACCACCACGCGCTCTTCGGCGCCGAGCGGGCCCGCCTCCAAGGCGGTGAGCAGCTGGCCGATGGCGGGGTCGGTCGCCGTCGTGTGCGACAGCTCGGCAAGCAGCGTGAGCTGGGCCGCACGCTGGTCACCGGAATCGGGCGGCAGGTTCACCTGCTCGTCCCAGCCCAGCACGTCCGAGACGGTACCGAGCAGGTGCGCGCGTTGCAGTTTGTTGACCAGGTCGGGGTAGGCGGGCGCGGGCATCCCCGGAGCAAACACCCCGGCCCGGCGCGTGCAAGTCCGGCGCCCGCTCAGAACAGCGACTCGGCCCCGACCAGGTCGATGTCCCCGCCGCTGGCGTGCGCCTGCACTTCCGCCCCGCCGTAGTTGAGCCGCGCCCCCAGCTGCTTGCCGCCGAGTCCACCGGAAAGGATCTCCAGCGTCAGGGGTGTTCGCACCGACGACCGGTCGCGGATTTTACCCCAAGAGGTGCTGGCGTCCAAGTTGATCCGGGCCGAGGGATCGATCTTCAGCGTCACATTGCCGCCGGCCGACTCGATCCGGCTCCCCTGCCAGAGCGCCGGCGTGATCGAAACGGCGACATTGCCGCCGTCGGACTCCGCATCGATGCCGCACTTTGCCGCCAGCAGCTCGATGTCGCCGTTCCGCGCGAACAGCCGCGCCCGGCCGCCGACGGTCCCGGCACTCACGTTGCCAAATTCGCTCCGCAGGTCGGCGTCGCCCGTCACCCGCGAGGCCACGATGCCCCCCTCCTCCACCCGGACAAAAAGATTTCCCTCCACCAACGCGGAAGTGACCTGGCCGCGGCGCGCCTTGACGTTCACATCCGCGGTGATCCGTCCGATCCGCACGGCGCCATCACTTGAATCAATCTGGAGGTTTTTCAGCGCCGGCAGCGCCACCCGGATCTCGAGAGTGAGCGGATCCTTCGCCTGCCAGGCGAAACGCGCACCGGTCTCCCGGGGTGCGGAAACATCCAGGGTGGCCCAATTTCCCAGCGTCGCCCAAATCATGCGGATATCCTGCAACTGGGCCGCCGCCCGTTCCGGGTCCGCCACCGAGGCCACCGCGCGGACCTCGACCCGCAGGATATCGTCTTCGGCGGCTTCCACGGTAACCTGTCCCCGGAAAGTGCTCAGCCGGAATTCCGCGAGATCCCGGCCGGTCCACTGCTCCACCCGCTCGGCGGCCTGCACCGCCGTCAGGACCGCGCAGGCCAGCCAAGAGAGCAGGAGCCAAGGAACGAGGCGTTTCATCCCTTCCACGATTCCCGTCACCTCCGGCGTCAACAAACGGGGAAACTACCCCTCGCATGGGTATTCCGACGCTCCGCGCCTGCGTAGCATTGCCCCTCGCGCCCGGCGGCAAACCCGTCAGACCGGCGGCACCTTCAAGGTCACGCCCATGCGGGCCAGGCGCTCGAGGTTGAGCCGCTCCTCGCGGACGGGCCACCAGTCGTAGAGATAGATTTCCAGCGGTCGCCACATCGCGACCCAGCCGACAATCGTCATGCTCGTGGAGGCAAGCCCGCCAAACGTCCCGCCGACCAGCTTCAAGGCCAGCTCCCCCAGCACGAAGCAGAGCGCGAGGAACACCACGCCGACGACCAGACTGGTCCGACCCCGGCGCATCAGGAGCCGGAACTCGCGCTGCTTCATCTCCGCCCGCTGCGCGAAGTAATGACGCACCGCGCTCTCCACCGTCGCGGCGCGGTCGGCCGGCGGTGGCGTGGCGAGATGCACCACCAATTTCAGTTCATGACCCATGTGGACCTCGCGCGACCAGCCGAGGATGAATTCCTCCGCGTCCGCATCGAGGTCCCGCTCGATGAAGGGCGAGGGATCGAGCGAATTGAACAGCTGCGCGAGTTCCCGCAGCCGCAGTTCGATCCGGTGGGGGGAGCCTGCGTTCATTCCGCCCCGAGCGTCGGGCGCGAGCCGCGCCGCGGCAAGCCATCGCTTGCCCATGACTCGATCCGACCAAGCGACAAGGGGAGTGGGTGACCAGGCCATCGTCACCTTGCCCCACAGTCCCCCCTTCCCCTTGTCCTCATCGCCGCGGCCGCGATTGACCCGACCCACGGCCCTTCCGCAATCTGCACGCGTGATCCCGATCCTGGAAATCTCCGGCCTGCGCGTGGACCGCGGCGAGACTCGCATCCTGCGCGGCCTCGCCTGGCGTGTGCTCCCCGGCGAACACTGGGCGATCCTCGGCGCCAACGGCTCGGGCAAGACCTCCCTGCTGCGCGCCCTCGCCGGCTACCTCACCCCGACCGCGGGGAAACTCACGGTGCTCGGCGAGGAGTACGGCCGCAGCGACTGGCCGAAACTGCGCCGCCGCATCGGTATTGTCAGCAGTGCCCTCGCCGGCTCGATCCCTGGCGACGAAACCGCCCTTGAGACCGTCATCAGCGGGCGTTTCGCCCAGCTCGACCTCTGGGCCCGGGTCGCCCCGGCCGACCGGCAGGCCGCCCAACGCTTGCTCCGTTCGGTCGGGCTCGGCCGCCTCGCGGGGAGACCATGGGGGCAACTTTCCCAGGGCGAACGCCAGCGGGTGCTGATTGCCCGCGCCCTCGCCGCCCAGCCCGAGTTGCTCATCCTCGACGAGCCCTGCGCCGGGCTCGACCCGGTCGCCCGGGAAACATTCTTCGTGTTCCTGGCGGGCCTCGCCCGCCGCCGCGCCCGCGGCCCGGCCCTCGTGCTCGTGACCCACCACGTCGAGGAAATCATCCCGGCCTTTTCCCGCGTGCTCCTCCTGCGGCGCGGCCGCGTCTTGGCCGCCGGCCCCCGCCGGAAGATGCTGACGTCCGCCCGCCTCTCGGAGGTCTTCGGCGCGCGGCTGACCCTCTCGCGCACCGGCGGGCACACCCACCTCGTCGCCCGCCGTCGCCCCCGGTGAACCCGCTGACGGAAACGATCGGGACCTTCGGCCTCGCGGGGATCTGGACCTACCTCGCGCTTTTCCTCGCCGCGTCGCTCCTGATCATCTGGCGCCTCGAGGCGCTGCTCCGGGGCGGGCTGGAAGGCACGGCCCTCGGCGCGCTCGTGATGCCGTACTGCTCCGGCCTCGGAAACCTGATCTTCGTCCTGATCGTGATCCGCGACAAACTGCCCGCCGCGGAGATCCTGACCAACTGCGTCGTGAACAATGTCACGAACCTCACGCTGGTGCTCGCCATGCCGGCGCTGACCTGGGGGCTGACCCTCGGGACACCGGCCAGGGCCACGCGCGCCCCGAGCGGGCGGAAATCTCCCGGCCCCGGTGATTCCGCGTCGCGCCTCAACCGCCTCTCCCTGCTGCTCACGCTCGGGGCCGCGCTCTTCTTCGCAGGGATCACGTGGGTGCTTGGTGCCGACGGCACCCTGGACCGGAACGACGGCCTCGCCCTCGCGGGGGTCTTCCTCTTCTGGCAGAGCTTCCAGATCTTCGACGTGCTGAAGCATAATGTCCGCGAGCGCCGCTCCTTCGGGGCCTGGTTCTACTTCGACCTCGGCGTCGTGCTGCTCGCCGGTTTTGCGCTGTATACCAGCATCGACTGGCTCGTCGCCTGGCTCTCGGCCCGGCCGGCGGGATTTGTCAGCGGATCGAACCTCGGCTGGCTGAGCGGCTGGCTGATGGTGCTGCCCAACGCCCTGCTGGCGTTTTATTATGCCGCCAAGGGCCGGGCCGACATCGTCTACGCCTCGCAGATTGGCGACGGCCACATCTGCATTCCCCTCTGCCTCGGGCTCGCGGCGATCTGGCGTCCGCTGGCCATCCCCGCGTTCTTCGGGACCGGCCTGCTCATCCTCCTCTGCGCGGTGCTTGTGCATGGCATCAGCCTGCTCGGGGCCAACGGGCTCCCCCGCTGGCTCGCGTGGCCGCTGCTCGCGGGCTACGCGTGGTTCGTCGTCAGCGGGCTGCGCTGATGGCGACCTGAGGCAGGGTGGCCTCGACGAGGCGACCGCGATGATCCGATCCCGGCCGGGTCGTCGACCCAGCCCTACCTGCGATCAACGAATCACAAGTTCGCCTTGATCTTGTCGAGGATCGCCAGCGACAACGACTCGTCGCCGATCACCCCGATGCGGATCTTCACCTTGGTGCGGTTGGCGCCGTCGGCCTCCACCCGGATCTCGATGCGCTTGTCGTCGGCATTGCGCGCCACGATCGTCGCGAGCAGGGCATCCTGCTTTTCACTCACCTTGGCGAACTTGAGCTGCTCGATCGCCTTGCCGGCGGCCTTGACCGACTTGTCGAAACCGGCATCGACCGCCGACTCGAGGTCGCCGCGGATATAGGCGACGGCCCCGGCGCCAGCGCCAGCGGCGACCACGGCAAAGCAGCCCGAATTGAGCGTGACGACCGCGAGGACCAGGATGGCCGCAGCTGCCGTGGAAATGAAGCGAGGGTGAATTTTCATGGTACGATGTTCGGGACAGACCCGGCCGGCGGCAATTGGTTTCCCGGTTCGCGCTTGGCTTGGCCCGGCGGATTTGCAACCTGCCTTCGCGCATGAACAACGAGGTCCTCTGGCTCGCCCGACTCGGCATCGATGCCGGCCTGTTCACCCGCGGCCACGCCTCCTCGATCTGCGACGGGCTCGGCCCCAAGGGCGAACTGATGGATTTTGCGCAGGAATTGATCGACGAGGGCATCGTGGAGGACGTGGCCAAGCTCGAGAAGCTCGGCGGGATGGCCGCGCTGAAGGCCAAGTCGGGGCCGCCCCTCAACGATCCGTTCGCCGACGACGAGCCTGACCTGCCGCCGGCCGCCCGGGGCGCGAACCCGGGCGCGAATGCCGCCGGCTCCCAACCGGCCGGTCTCCCCGCCTTCGCCTTCGAACAACTGGGCGCGATGGACGACGCGGCGGTCGACGCCGGCATGCGTGAGCTCCTGCGCGGCTGCGGCAAGGCCGGGGTGAGCGACCTGCACCTCTCCACCGGCGCGCGGCCCTTCATCCGTCGCAACCGGGACCTGACCTTCCTCTCCGCCTACACGCTCAAACCCGAGGATGCGCTGCGCCTGAACACCGCGCTGCTCTCCGACGGCCAGCGCAAGACCTACCTCGAACTGAAGGACTACGACTACGCGCTGGCGCTGAGCGGCACCGAGCGCTACCGCGTCAACCTGATGTTCCACAAGAACGGCGCCGCCGGTTCCTATCGTTTGGTGCCGGAAAAAATCCGTTCGCTCTCCGACCTCGGTTTCACGGCCCACCTCGACACGATCAAGAAGCTCTTGTCGTACCACAACGGGCTCATCCTCATCACCGGCCCGGTTGGCTCGGGCAAGACCACCACGCTCGCGTCGATGGTCGACTACCTCAACGAGACCCGCACGGACCACATCATCACCGTCGAGGACCCGATCGAGGTCGTGCAAAACGCCAAGGGCTGCAACGTCACCCAGCGCGAGGTCGGCCCGCATACCAAGTCGTTCTTCACCGCGCTCAAGGGCGCGCTCCGCGAGGACCCCGACGTGATCGTGATCGGCGAGCTGCGCGACCTTGAGACGATCGAGATGGCGATCAGCGCCAGCGAGACCGGGCACCTGGTGATCGGCACGATGCACACGAGCGACGCCGCCACCACGCTCAACCGCCTGCTCGACGTCTTTCCTCCCGGCCAGCAGACGCAGATCCGTTCCAGCGTGGCCGAGAGCCTGCGCGGCGTGGTCTGCCAGCGCCTGCTGCCTGCCAACAGCGGGGCCGGACTCGTCCTCGCCTGCGAGATTCTCGTGAACAACACCGCCGTCGGCAACCTCATCAAGGAGGGCAAGTCGGCCGGACTCCGGAACACCATGGAGACCGGCGTCCGCGAGGGAATGTGCCTGATGGACAACGTCGTCTTCCAGCTGCAGCAGGAGCGCAAGATCAGCAACCAGACGGCCCTCGCCAACATTTCCAACCGCGTGCTGCGCGCGAAAATCTCCGGCTGACCATGGCCCAAATCGACGCTCTCCTCCGCGCCATGCTCGAAAAGGGCGGCTCCGACCTGCACCTCACGGTCGGCCTGCCGCCCAAGACGCGCGCGTCCGGCGCACTCCAGCCCATCGCCCCTGACCCGCTCGACGCGAAAACCATGGAAGCGATGCTCAAGGAGATCGTCCCCGCGCGGCGCTGGAACGAATTCCTCGAAAAGAAGGATCTCGACCTCGCCCACGAGATTCCTGGCCTCGCCCGCTTCCGCGGCAACTATCTCTACAACCACTGGGGCCAGGCCGCGGTGTTTCGCCAGATCCCGGCCAAGATCCTCTCCTTCGACGAGCTCAAGCTGCCCGAGGCGCTGAAGAAGCTCTGCCATCTCAACGAGGGGCTGGTTGTCGTCACCGGCCCCACCGGCAGCGGCAAGTCGACCACGCTCGCGGCGATGATCGACTACATCAACACGAACCTCTGCCGGCACATCATCACGATCGAGGACCCGATCGAATTCGTGCACCCGGTGAAAAAGTCCGTCATCGTCCACCGCGAGGTCGGCGAGCACACCGGCTCGTTCGCCGCCGCCCTCAAGGGCGCGATGCGGCACGACCCCGACATCCTGCTGCTCGGTGAAATGCGCGAGCTCGAGACCATCAAGCTCGCCCTTGGCTGCGCCTCGATGGGCATGCTCGTCTTCGGCACGCTGCACACCAACAACGCGCCCAAGACGGTCGACCGCATCATCAACACCTTCCCCGCCGATGAGCAGAACCAGGTGCGCGTGATGCTCGCCGGCTGCCTCGCGGGCGTCGTCGCCCAACTCCTCTGCAAGCGCATCCCGAAGGGGCGCTGCGCCGTCCACGAGATCCTGCTCCAACACGAGGCGCTGCCGAACACGATCCGCAGCGGCCAGATCGGCAGCATCAAGTCCATCATCGAGAGCGGCAGCGCCGACGGCATGATCACGATGGACGGCTCGCTGCAGAACCGGGTCAAGGACGGCACGATCGAGGCCAAGGAGGCCTACATGAAGGCCGCCAACAAGGCCGCGTTCGCCGGGCTTCTCAAGCCGGGCGACCTCGACAGCGGGCACTGAGACCAGCGGGCGGCAGGCCGAGGACAGAGGACCGGCAATCCCATCCGTCGTTCTCTGCGGATGATTAAGCCGCGGGATGCGCTCGGGGTGTCTTCACCCCGCATGGATCATCGCCGGGAGCGGGCGCCCGGCCTACTTCAGATCCCGGATTGGCGAACAAAAAACGCGCGTTACCGTCCGGCCGCCGTCTCGAGCGAGCTGACCTTCCCGGTTTGGTCAAAGACCACCCGCGAGGCCGTGCTGGGCCCCTTGACCGTATGGTTCACGCCCACGCCAATCGACGAGTTCCGGCTACCGGAGCCAATGCCGAAACCCCAGGAAAAACGCGGCGACCGGTCGCCATAGGCCCAGATCTCGCTCGTGCCGTCGCTGTCCTTGCGCGTGGTGATGTGGTCGGGCGCACCGAGCGCCATCCGCACCTGCGCGATCGAATAACCCACGTCGATCCGGCCCGCGAGGACGTTGTCCTGCACGTCCGGCGGCCACGTGTTGAACTCGGCCCGGTTCGCCGCCACGCGCGAGCCCGGGCTCACACAGCCGGCTAACGCGCAAACGACACCGAGAAGAAGGAGCGGAAGAATTTTCATCGGCGGGGTTTGGGTTCACGGACAACCTCGCACTGAAACGCTTGGACCGCCACATCCCATCGCGGTTGCACCCGGCCCGCGGCCCGCTTTTCTTCCGCCGTGGCGTGGTTCCTCTATCTCATTCCCATCCTGATCCTGCTCGAGATCTGGCAGCTTTTTCTCAGCGAGCGATACCTCGGGGTGAAACAGATCGGGGCCGACGCCGATCCACGCACGCTCGGCCTGAGCGAAATCACCGCCTTCGCGTGGAGCATGAGCATCATCCTCTCCTGGGTCTGGAGCGTGCTCGTCCTCTTCCAACCGCTCGGCCGCTTGCAGGCTTTTGCGATGATTCTCATCTCAATCCTCGGATATACCCTGCGGCGCGGCTGCCGGTTGAAGTGGGTGCTTGTGATTCTGACCTTCGAGGGCGCCCTGCGCGTTGGCATGCTTATCTCATTGATTGGCATGGCTTTCTTTCAGCGCCGATACTGAGCGCGTAAAGGATCCGTAAAGGAGGCATGGGTAGTCATCCCCACCTAAAATGTAGAGCTACCGATGAGAATGGGCCCGGCTTTCAGGTATATTGGGCCCATGAAAAACAACCTTCGCCGCCTCCTCCCGGTCACCCTGATCGCGATCGCCGCCTCTTGCCTCGGCGCCTGCCAGAGCGCGTCGGTCGTCAGCTCCCGGGTTTCCTTTCCGGCCCCCGCCGTCACGTCGGTCAAGACCGACATGCTCGGGGGTCTGGTCGGGCGGGAAGCCATCAGCTCCTTCATCGATGGCCGCAAGCCAGCCGAGCCCACCACCGGCACGCAGGCGCAATCCGATCTGAGGGCCTACGTGATTTGGCAGCTGTCCCAGCGCTCCTAAGCCGGGACGGTAGTCGTCATCCATGAAACCGAGCCTTGGCGTCCTTCTCGGGGTGCTGGCGCTTGAGATCCCGGCCCTCACCCAAGCGGCGATGCCGCCTGCCGCCGACATCCGGCGTGATTTCACCGCCTTGGCCGGCGCCGACAGCCCGCGCAGCATCACGACCGAGGAATGGGAGAGCGCCTCCTTTTCGCTTTTTCAGGCCACCGACAAGAACAAGGACAACTTTCTCGACGCCACCGAGGTCGGCACCGGCGAAATTTCCCGCGCGGTCCTCGCCTCCGCCGACGAAAACCACGATGGCAAGCTGAGCGTAACGGAGTTCATGCAGGTGCGCCGCGCTGTCTTCAAGGCGGCCGACATCGACCGTGACGACACGCTGACCTATTACGAATTCGAGCTGCTCGTCATCCTCGGCCAGACCGGTTGGACCGATAACAACCGGAATGGCCGCATCGAGGTCTCAGAGCTCAAGGAAGCGCTCACTCAGGCCTTCGCGAAGCTCGACACCAATCACGACGGCAAACTGACCCAGGAGGAAGCCGCCTACATGGGGGCCTCGCAGTGGAAGATCGCCGACACCGACCAGAACGGATCCCTGACGGCCGAGGAGTTCACCCACGGTTACCTGCTCACGCTCGGCGCCATTTGAGTGGACGGTTACTCGGTAGGGCGGCGACTCCGCTCGCCGCCGCCGATCGCAAATCAAGGCGCCCACGGAGTGGTCGCCCTACCGGCCAATACGCCTACGTCGACTTTCCCGGATTCACTCCGCTCAGGATTGCCGCGCGCACCGCCGTTTCGGCCGAGGCCACCGGGAGAATCTCCAGCATGGTGATCACATCCCAACCAGCCGCATTAAATCAATTCGGGTTTCCCGGCGGCGTGAGCAATCCGGTGAATGAACCAACGGAATACCGCATCAGGCACTTCCATGATTGAAATTTTCCGCGGTGCATCGCAAAAATCCCCCGCCACGCCGGCGCCCCCATCATGCTTCCCGCTGAAACGCCCAAACTTCCGAAATGGCCCTTCCTCCTTGGTGACGCGCTCCTGCTCGGCACCGCTTGGCTCATCGCCGACCAGACCCACAACCCTTTCACCGGCCAGCCGCTCATCTGGATCGTCGTCTGCGTGGTCGCTGCCGCCATCATCGGCGCGGTGCCCTTCCTCTCCGACTACGCGCGCCGGCAGGACGAGGCCCTCGACGAGCGCCAGCGCGGCCTCGACGCGATCGCGCGCACCGTCGCCGCCTCGGCCGAGCAGATCAGCATCGCCGCGAACGGACTCCACGAGCTCACCGAGCTCGCCCAGCGCAACCTCAAGGCCGCAAGCCAGCTCGGGCCGGGCCTCGAGGAAAAGGTGGCCGCGCTGAAGGCCGAGCTCACCACCACGCGCGACGACGAGCGCGCCGACCTCCGCAAGGAAATCGCCGCGCTCCGCTCCGCCGACCTCGGCCGCGTCGAAGCCGCCGCCCTGCAGCTGGCCAAGACCGTCGGCGAAATCATCCGGGCCGAGACCGCGCTGCAAAAACAGATTTCCACCGTCCAGGAACTTTCCTCCACCGCGGGCGATCTCGCCGTCACGCTCAACAGCGCCGTCGAAGCGCTCCAAGCCTCCCGCACCACCGTTCCCGCCGCCGCACCTGAGGCCGCCGCGGAAACGCCGGTGCCGAAACCCGAGTCCAAACGCGCGCGCAAAGTCGCGCCGCCGGCCGAGACCGCCGAAACTCCTGCGGACACCCCCGTCCCACCGGTCGTGATCGAGTCTGCTCCGACCCCGGCTCCGGTGGACTCCCCTCCTCCCCCGGTCGACGAACCGGCACCGATCGCGGCCGTCATAGAGACCGTCACCGAGCCCGCCCCGCCGGCCGAGCCGGTCGCCACCGCGGAGCCCCCCACCGAGACACCGGCGCCGGTCCGCAAGCGCGCGCCGCGCAAACCACGCACCGAGCCGTCCTCCGAGCCGGTCCTCGAAATTCCCGCAGCCGCTCCCGCGCCCGCCGACGAACCCGTCGCCGCGGCGGTGGCGGAGACCCCGGATGAGCCGCACCCGAGCCCCGCGGAGGAAGGCGGGCCGGCGCCCGAAACCGACGAACCGGCAAAGGCCGTCGAGCAATCGCGTTCCTCCGACGGCGCCACCCGGCTGCTGGTCACCGCCTACGTCGGCATCGGCAACCGGCTGTTCATCCGCGGTGAGGGCCCCGGCCTCACGTGGGAAAAAGGCGTGCCGCTGCAGTTCGTCTCCATCGGCAAGTGGCGCTGGGAGTCGTCGGAACCGGCCGTCCCGGTGAAATACAAGCTCTACAAGAACGACGCGGTCGAATGCACCGCCCTCGGCGAACAACAGGTCGACCCGGGCCAGCAGCAGGAAGTGTCCGCGGCGTTTTGAACGGATCAAATTCCACTCGGGGTACGATCCCGGTCGGATTTCAGATTTCAGATCCCAGACTTCGAATCTGAGATCTGAAAGCCTGCCCTTACCCGCTCAGGCCGACACCGCGGCCATCGGCGGCATCAGGATGCCCGTCACGCTTTCGCACAGGCCGACAAACGTTTCCTCGCCGAGGGCGAGGCGGCGGCCCTTCAGGTAGGAGATGCCCCAGCGGCGGCGCAGCTTGCGCGGGCCCAGCGGCAGCGCGACGAGCGAACCGCTCTCCAGCTCGGAGCGCGCAATCCACGGCGCGAGCACGCCGGCCCCGAGGCCGATCTTCACCAGCTCCTTGATCGCCTCCATGCTCCCGAGCTCGATGACGTTGGTCAGGACGATTTTCTCCTCGCGGAAGTAGTCGTGCACCATCCGGAAGGTGAAGCTGTGCTTGTTGTAGAGAATCATGGTCTCGCCCGCGATGCCCTCGCGGGGCGCGCGGCCCGCCTTGGACCACGGGTGCAGTGGCGCGACCACGAAACACAGCTCGTCCGAAAACAAGGGCAGGAAAGTGAGGTCGGTCTGCGCGGTGGGCTCCAGCATGATCGCGAGGTCGATCTGGTTCGTGCGCAGCAGCTCAAGCTGATGCAGGTGGTCGCCCGGCTCGATCCGGATGACGCATTTCGGGAAGCTCTGCCGGAATTCCCGCAGGACCGTCGGAAGGATGTGCTGGCAGGCGGTCGTGCTCGCGCCCACGCGCAGCCGGCTATGGCCCCAGTTCGACATGTGCTCGAGGCCCGCGCGCGCCAGCTCCATCTCGTGGAGGATCTTTTCCGCATGACGGAGAAATTGCTCCCCCGACTGGGTCAGGCGCGCCCGCTTGCCCGTGCGGTCGAACAAACGCGCGCCCACCTCCTCCTCGAGCGCCTTGATGGCATGGCTCACCGCCGACTGCGTCAGGAACATGTCCTTCGCCGCCAAGGTGAAGCTGCCGCGCCGGGCGAGCATGGTGAACGCCAGCAGCTGCCGGCTATCGAGGATCTGTTTCATGAATGAGCGGCGTTCATCGGTTGGATGAATTCTTTGAAGAGCATGGATCGCGCCGGCGGGTCGGACTGGCACGCGGGAGGCTAACAAAGCTGTTAACATGCCAACCGCGACGAACACTTCGGCCACGTTGTTCCCGGCGCCGCGCGTCCTCCGGCTGGGCTTCCTCGCGCTGAGTGATGCCGCCCCGCTGGTCGTCGCCCAGGAGATGGGATTCTTCCGGCGGCACGGGGTCCGCACCGCGCTCAGCCGCGAGGTGGGTTACGCCACCATTCGCGACAAGCTCATCCATCACGAGCTCGACGCCGTTCACGCCCACGGCGCCATGGTGCTCGGCACCACCCTGGGGCTGAACTGCGCCGCCACGCCCTGCGTCACGGCGTTCGTGATGAGCACCAACGGCAACGCGATCACGCTCTCCCGCGAGCTCTGGGACTTCGGCGTGCGCGACGCCGCCTCCCTGCGCGCCGAGATCGCCGGCTCCCGCCGGGAACGGGACTATGTCTTCGGCGTCGTTTTTGCGCACTCCTCCCACCACATCCTCCTCTGCGACTGGCTCGCCTCGGCCGGGGTGAACCCGAGAAAGGACGTGCGGATCGTGGTCGTGCCCCCGCCGCAGCTCTTCCGCAACCTCGCGGCCCACACGATCGACGGTTACTGCGTCGGGGACCCATGGAACTCTCTGGCCGTCCACGAGCAGAAGGGCTGGTGCCCCGCCACCAGCCTGGACCTCGCCCCAGGGCACCCGGAAAAGGTCCTGATGGTCCGCGCCGACTTTGCCGAGCATCGCTCGGGCGAGCACCTTGCCCTCGTGGCCGCGCTGGCCGAGGCCGCGGCGCTTTGCGATGACCCCGCCTATCGTCAGGAGCTCGCCCACCTGCTGGCCCGGCCCGAATACCTCAACGTCCCCGAGCCTGTCATCGCGTCGAGTCTCGCCAGTCCGTTCGAGGACGGCCGCGGGGGCAAAATCGCTCCCACCGATTTCATCCAGTTCCACCGGAACGGGGCAAACGACCCCACGGCCGCGAAGGCCGCTTGGCTGATCGACGGCCTGGTCCGCCACCAAATCATCCCGCCCACAGTGGAGATTCCGCGCAACCTCGCGTCAGCCACCTTCCGCTCCGACCTCTACCACGTGGCCTGCAGCCAAGCGCGCCTGCCCGCCGCCGTCGGCTGAACTTTCCGCGGCCGGGCCGCCACGCTGGGCGCGCCCGGCGGCCCGCGGCGTACTGCCGCCGGGCGACCGCTCAGACCGCGACCGGCTTGCCGGTCGCCGCGGACGTGTACGCGCCGTCGATGATCCGCATCAGGCTGAGGGCCTCGTCCGGCGTGTTGAGGGGCTTCTCCGTTCCCTCGATGGCCCGCACGAAGTTCATCGCGGAGCGCACGCGGCCCATGGTCGGGTCGGGGGTGACCACGATCGAACGGTTCACCTGGCGGCCGTTCTCGTTGGTGTACAATTCGCAATCGTCCTGCGCGGTTTCGTCGAGGCCGTCCGTGCCGAAGAGCCGGCGGACCATGCCACCCGCCTTCTTGCCCTGGAAAACCACGGAGACTTCCTCGCGGCGGTTCATCTCGGCCCAGGAAACCTGGAACGACATCACCTGACCGGTCTTGAAACGGACAAAGCCGTGGGCCGCGGCCTCGACATCGGTCGTGCCCTTTTCGACATCCGGGATGCCCCACGGCCCTTTGTAGGCCTTGTCGTTGATGAAATCGTTAAACGTCTGCGCCAGCACGTACTCCGGCTCGGGCGAGCCCATGAAGTGCATGCCGAGGTCCACCATGTGCAGCAGGTCGATGAGCGGTCCGCCGCCGGACATCGCCTTGGTCGTGAACCAGCCGCCGAAGCCCGGGATGCCGGCGCGGCGGATCCATTTCGCCTGGCAGGAATTGATCGTCCCGACCGCGCCGGCGGCAATGTAGTCGCGCATCGCGTAGCTCTCGGGGCGGGCCCGGTTGTTGAAATTGAACATCAGCGTGCGTTTGGCCTTGGCCGCGGCGGCCTTGAGCGCGGTCATCTCCGTCGCGTTGAGCGCCGGGGGTTTTTCGCAGAACACATGCTTGCCGGCCTTCAGGGCCTGCATCGCCACCGGGGCGTGGAACTTGTTCGGCACGATCACGGAAACGGCGTCGAGGTCGCGCACTTCGCTCAGCATCTTCGCCACGTCGCCATAGACGCGGGTCACGCCCTGCGCAGCGGCGGTCTTGTCCGCCGCCGCCTTGTTCACGTCGGCCAGGGCGACAACTTCGGCGCCGGCCTGACGGAATCCCTTGATGTGGTAGGCTGCCATGCCGCCGGCGCCAATGATGCCAATTTTGATGCTCATGTAGTGGTAATGTGGGTGGGCTCCGGCGTTCTTGGGGGTCACGGCCGAAGTCTTTTCAGATTGGTCCCGACCGCGGATTCGGAGCAAGGCCCAACCCGAAAAAGCCTTTGGGATATTCCCCGCCGTTTGCAGTATTTTAGCGCAAAATCATCTCGCGCGGGAGGGCCACATCGCCACAAACTTCGCGGTCAGCAACCCCGTCCCCAGGATTACCTTTATGTACTCCCCGAAAATCCGGCAGTTGAGCGCCGCTGCATTCGCGGTGCTAGCCCCCAACGTCGTTCGCGCGAGCGAGGCCGACATCAAGATCCCCGACCTCTCCCAAGTCAGCTTCCTCGGCGGCTCACTCACCGGCACCACCGTGCTGATGATCGGCCTCGTCGTCTGCGCCCTCGGAATGGTCTACGGCTGGATGCAGTACATCCAGACGCGAAACCTGCCGGTGCACAGCTCGATGGGCGCCGTTTCCCAGATCATCTGGGAAACCTGCAAGACCTACCTTTTCCAGCAGGGAAAATTCCTCTCCGTGCTCTGGATCCTGATCGCCGTCTGCATGGCGTACTACTTCGGCGTGCTCGCGGATAATTCCGCCGCCCACGTCGTGGTGATCCTCCTCGCCTCCATCCTCGGCATCCTCGGCAGCTACGGCGTCGCCTGGTTCGGCATCCGCATCAACACCGTCGCCAACAGCCGCGCCGCGTTCTCCGCCCTCCGGGGCAACCCGCTCGCCACGCTCCTCATCCCGCTCAAGTCCGGCATGAGCGTCGGCCTGCTCCTCGTCGCCATCGAGCTGTTCTTCATGATCTGCATTCTGGCGTTCCTCCCCAGCGGGCTCGCCGGGCCGTGCTTCATCGGCTTCGCGATCGGTGAATCCCTCGGCGCCTCCGCACTCCGCATCTGCGGGGGCATCTTCACGAAGATCGCCGACATCGGCGCGGACCTGATGAAGATCGTCTTCAACCTGCCCGAGGACGACCCCCGCAACCCCGGCGTGATCGCCGACTGCACCGGCGACAACGCCGGCGACTCCGTCGGGCCCACCGCCGACGGCTTCGAGACCTACGGCGTCACCGGCGTGGCGCTGATTTCCTTTCTCGCTCTCGCCCTCGCCGCGAACCCCCTGCTCTGCGGCACCCTCATCGTCTGGCTCTTCGCCATGCGCATCCTGATGGTGATCACGTCGCTCGTCAGCTACGGGATCAACGACGCCATCAGCAAGGCCGTCTGGGGCCACGCCAAGAACTTCAACCTCGAGCACCCGCTGACCAACCTCGTCTGGATCACCTCGATCATCTCGATCGTCGTCACCTACGCCGCCAGTTACCTGCTGCTCGCCCCGCTCGCGGGCCACGCCGGTCTCTGGTGGGTGCTCTCCACGATCATCTCGCTCGGCACCATCGCCGGCGCGCTGATCCCGGAGTTCACCAAGATCTTCACCTCGACCGAAAGCCTCCACGTCAAGGAGGTCGTCACGTCCTCCCGCCAGGGCGGCGCCTCGCTGAACATCCTCTCCGGCCTCGTGACGGGCAACTTCTCCGCTTTCTGGACCGGCCTCTGCATCCTCAGCCTGATGGCCGGCGCGTATTACTTCTCCGGCAATGAGGCGGTGCAGGTGATGATGCCCGCCCAGTTCCGCTTCGCCGCGCCGATCTTCGCCTTCGGCCTCGTGGCCTTCGGCTTCCTCGGCATGGGCCCCGTCACCATCGCGGTCGATTCGTTCGGCCCGGTCACCGACAACGCCCAGTCCGTCTACGAGCTCTCCCAGATCGAGGCCAAGCCGGGCATCGCCGCCGAGATCGAGCGCGACTTCGGCTTCAAGCCCGACTTCGAGGGCGCCAAGCACCAGCTCGAGAAGGGCGACGGTGCCGGCAACACCTTCAAGGCCACCGCCAAGCCCGTGCTCATCGGTACCGCCGTCGTCGGCGCCACCACGATGGTTTTCGGCATCATCATGATGCTGCAGGCCCACTACCAGGCGATCGACCCGACCTTCAACGTGCTCGAACGCCTCTCGCTCGTGCATCCCGAGGCCCTCATGGGCCTCCTGATGGGCGGCGCCGTCATCTACTGGTTCACCGGCGCCTCCACCCAGGCCGTCGTCACCGGCGCCTACCGCGCCGTCGTGTACATCAAGGACAACATGAAGCTCGACGCCACCACGGCCTCGACCGAGGCCTCGAAGGAGGTCGTGAAGATCTGCACGCAGTACGCGCAGAAGGGCATGATCAACATCTTCCTCGTGATCTTCTGCTTCTCGCTCTCGCTGGCGTTCTTCGACCCGTTCTTCTTCATCGGCTACCTGATCGGCCTGGCTTTCTTCGGCCTCTTCCAGGCCATCTTCATGGCCAACGCCGGCGGCGCGTGGGACAACGCCAAGAAGATCGTCGAGGTCGATCTCAAGATGAAGAACACCCCGCTGCACGCCGCCACCGTCGTCGGCGACACCGTCGGCGATCCGTTCAAGGACACCTCGTCCGTCTCGCTCAACCCGGTGATCAAGTTCACCACGCTCTTCGGCCTCCTCGCCGTCGAGATCGCCGTGAATATGCCCGATGGCCTCAAGCACGCGCTCGGCGCCATCATCTTCGTCATCGGCCTCTTCTTCGTCTACCGCAGCTTCTACGGCATGCGCATCCCGATCAACCCGGACGATGCCGACGTCGCTCCGCACCAACTCCAGAAGGGCTGAAGCCCTTCCTGCCCCACCCAGCCAAAAGGCCGCGGCGTTCACCGCGGCCTTTTTGTTACCAAACCCGAACCGCCGGGGTCAAAAACACGCAACCTCATGTCCCGCTAGACGTCTGTCCCCCGCCCGACGGCCGCCCCCGCCGGAAATCAATCATCGTTCATGTTGCCCCGCCTCCTCCTCGCCACCGTTCTCCTCGCCGCCGCTTCCGCCCGCGCCGCCGAACCCGCCGCCCGCCCGGCCCCGCCGGCCACCGCGGTCTTCTCCGCCGACCGGCTCGCGTTGATCGACCGGCCGTTCCAAGGGGAAAACATCACCCTCTCGCCCGACGCGAAGCACCTCGCCTTCACCAAGTACGAGGACGACAAACTCTGGCTGGTCGTCACTGACTTTGCGGCCAAGACCCAGAAGGTCGTCGTGCTGCAGGACGACTCCGACCAGAAGCAAGTCCACCCCCGCCTCGCCGTACTGCGCTGGGCCTCGGCCCGGTGGCTCGTCCTCGCCGGGCTCGACGGCGAGATCATGTCGCTCGACATCGCGGCGCAGAAACCCGTCGCACTCTGGCGAAAGGGCGATGACGGCCTGGCCGACGACACGTACCTGCGGAAGGAGCCTTTCAACATCGTGGCCGGCGTCCCCCGCCTGCTGCCCGGCCTGCCCGACGATCCCGACCACGTCATGATCGAGAGCGTGGCCGAGCTCGGTGCCGAGCGCCTCGTGAACGTTTTCCGCGTCAGCCTCGCCACCGGGGACGACGCTGTGCCCGACCCCACGTGGTACCAGAGCTGGCAGGTCGCGCTCTACGGCCGCGGCGACATGCTGATCTGGGCGCCGCTGCCCTATGATGTGGAGCGCTGGATCCGGAACCCGGTCGTGCCCAACGGCACCATCGGCAACCTCCGCAACGTCCAGCGCTACTTCGACAGTTCCGTCCCGGGCGGCGACATGTCCTCGCTGGCCGCGCCTCCGTACCAAACCCGGAGTAAACTCGAGATGTTCCTCGCCTTCCCGCCGGAACAAACCGACACCGGCGTCGACCTCCACGGCTGGCCGGCCGCCCCCATCACTGTCGCGGTCGTCCCGGGCGCCTCGACCCCCCCGCCCCCCGCGCCCCCCACCTCGATCTCGCTGATCCCAAGCACCGGCGGCGCCGTCACCGCCGACTCCTCCAGCACCGGGCGCATGATCTACGACCGCCAGGGCCGGCCGCGCTTGCTCTACACCCAGGATACCGCCGGTGGCGCCCGGAAATGGCTGCTGTTCGAAACCGGCCAGCCGATCTTCGACCCCAACATCCCGCCGCGGGACCTCGACTTCAAACTCGGCCAGCCCAAGCGCCACGAGTTCGAGATCAATCCCGGCAACTTTTTCGAGGAGCGCTCCTACCCGCTGGCCTTCGACTATGACCCCGACGTGCTCTACTACGCGTCCAATGTCGGGCGCGACACGTTCGGCATCTACTCCCTCAACCTGAAGACCAAGGAGCGCCAAACCGTGGCCGCCCCGGAGACGCTCCCCTTCGATCTCGCGCCGCTGGAGCCCGACTACGACGCTTCCCATCTGGTGTTCGACGACCAGGCCCGCCGCCTGGTCGGCATCCGCTTCAACAGCCTGCACCCCTCCACGCTCTGGCTCGATCCCGAGCTGGCGTCGACCCAGCAGGTCGTTGCCGACAGTTTCCGCCAGCACAACATCGAGATCCTCAACTGGTCCGACGACCGCCAGCATTTCCTCCTGCGCATGTCGTCGGCCGAGGATCCCGGCGCGTACCTGATCTTCCATCGGGCCGACAACTCCGTGGACGTGGCCCTGCGGCGCGCACCGTGGCTGAAGGACACCACCATCCACGCCTCGACGGCGATCGCGTTCCAGACGCCCGCCGGCACCAAGCTCACCGGCTGGATGACCCTGCCCACCACGCCGAAGCTCACCCCGCCCCCGCTCCTGATCTACTGCCAGGGCGGACTGTGGGATGGCGACGCCCCGGGTTTTAGCCGCGAGGCCCAGATCCTCGCCGATCTCGGCGTCGCCGTGATGCGGGTGAATTACCGCGGGTCCGCCGGCCATGGCCGCGCCCACCTCACCGCCCTGCTTCAGGGCATCGATTCGGTTCCCCTCGATGATATCCTCGCCTCGATCGACTGGATCTCCGCCCGCTACAAGACCGACCGCGCCCGGACCGTGATCATGGGCGAGGGTTTCGGCGGTTACCTCGCCCTGCGCGCCCTCCAGCTCCACACGGATCTGTTTCGCTGCGCCATCTCGCTCAACGCTCCCACCAACCTCACCGCTTGGGCGAGTTGGAAGCCGATGACCATCCCGCACGCCCTGTACCGCAGTGGCGACGCCGAGAGCACCTCGACCATTGATTTCACCTCGCTCGTCCGCGGCGCCCTCGTGAAGAACGCGAAGAAGGCCCCGAACCCGCCCGTCGCCAAGGTCGACAACAAGGCCCTGCTCGTGATCGAGAGCACCGGCAACGAGGACACCACCCCGTTCTCCAGCCTGTTCGCCAGCCTCGGCCTCGGCGCCAAGGGGGCGACCGTGGAGCATCTCGGCCTCGACGGCCCGTTCGTCGGCGGATCGTTCGCGACCCGCACCAAGGTCTTCACGCGCATCGAGGAGTTCCTTAATTTTAACCTCTACGACTTCAGTTCCAGCATCGGGGAACTCAAGGTCCTCGAGGACAAACCGGCGCCGGCAAAAAAATAGCCCGACGACGGCGCTTGTCGGATTGCCGTCCTCGACCTTCCCACCCAATCAAGGATCGTCCGGTATCCCCGCCCCAGTCCGGGCCCCCGCCCAACCCATGAAAGCCAGAGCCCTGAGCTGCCTGATTCTCGGCCTGCTGGCCGAAACCGGTGCCCGCGCGGACTTCTCTCCCGAGAAACTCGCCCGCATCGACCTCCCCTTCCTCGGCGAGACCGCCGCCCTGGCGCCCGACGGAAAACATCTGGCCTATACCGACTACCAGGACGACAAGCTGCGCCTGATCGTCCTCGACCTCGACCGGAAGGTGCGGCGGGAAATCCCCTTGGCCGAGCCCAAGAAAAGGGGCGCCGAGGCGCCCCGTCTCACCGCGCTGCGCTGGGCCGGGCCGGAGCGAATCGTGCTCGTCAATTCCGATGCGGAGATCATGGCCATCGATCCCGACGGCCGGAATCCCGTGCGCCTCTGGGAAAAGGACCAGGCCGGACTGATTCAGGACAGCTACCTCCGGCGCGAGCCTTACGTCATTGTTGCCGGACTGCCGCGGCTCCTGCCGCCGTTGGACGGCGACCCCGGCCACATCCTCCTCGAGAGCGTCGCCACCATCGGTCCCGAATCGTTTTCCAACCCCTACCGGATCGACACCCGCACCGGCGAAGTGCAGGTCGCCGGCAGCGATGCTTATTTGAACTGGCAGGTCGCGCTCTACGGGCGCGGCGACATGCTGCTCTGGCCGCCCATGCCGAACGGCAACTGGTCGCTGATGAAGGCCCGGGTCACGGACCCGCCCCCATGGCGGATGGTCGACGCCATGCGGGATTCCGCCTTCGCCATGCGCATGCGCCTCGAAATGGGGCTGATGATGAGCGGAGAACCGAGCCTTGAGCCTGAAACCGGAGCCGCCGTCTCGATCGATTCCTCGAGCACCGGCCGCATGCTCTACGACCGGCAGGGCCGCCCCCGGATCCTCTACACGCAGCCCACCGACGGCAGCGCGCGCAGCTTTCTCTATTTCAAGCCGGGCGACACCGTGCTTGAGCCCAACATCACGCCGGCCGGACTGGACAAGGTTCTCGGCCAGCCGAAGGCCAGGGAGTTCCTGCTCTCGGCCGCCAACTACTTCAGCGAGCGCTCCTACCCGCTCGGCTTCGATTTCGATCCGAATATTCTCTACTACGTCTCCAACGTCGGCCGCGACACGTTCGGGATCTATGCCCTCGACCTCACGACCAAGGAACGCACCGAGGTCGCCCCGGGCATCAAGGGCGTCGATCTCGCCTCGGGCGACCCGGAGGAAACGGACGGGATGCTCGTCTTCGACGAGCCGCTGAAAAAGCTGGTGGGCATCCGCTACGCCTCCGTCCGGCCCCACACGCTCTGGCTCGATCCCCTGCTCGCCGAACTCCAGACTCGGTTCGAGCGCGAGGATCCCCGTCACGCCATCGAGGTCCTGTCGTGGGACGCGGCGAGGAGTCGCTTCCTGCTGCGGATCTCCGCCGAGGACGACCCCGGCGGCCTCTTCCTTTATCACCGCGCCGAGGACCGCACCGAGTTCGTGACCAGCGCCGCCCCTTGGTTGGCCAAGACCCCGCTGAATCCCGCGGCCGCCTTTGCCTTCACCACGCCGGCGGGCGTGCAGCTCAGCGGCTACCTGACCCTGCCAAACGAATCCAAGCTCAAGCCACCGCCCCTGTTGCTTTACCTTCAGGGCGGACTCTGGGACCGGGCCGACCCCGGCTTCAGCCGCGAAACGGAAATGCTCGCCGACTTCGGCGTCGCCGTCATGCGCCTCAATTACCGCGGCTCCGTCGGCTTCGGCCGGGACCACCTGACCGCCATCCAGCAGGGCATCGATACCATCCCGAGCGAGGACCTGGTCGCGGCCGTCGCCTGGCTGGACGCCCGGTCCAAAATCGACCGCCAGCGAGTCATCCTGATGGGCGAGGGTCTCGGCGGGTATGTCGCCCTGCGCGCGCTCCAGCTGCATCCCGATGTTTTCCGCGCCGGCATCACCGTCAACGCGCCGACCAACCTTACCGCGTGGACCTCCTGGCAAAGCATGAAGGAAACGCAGCCGATGTATCGCGACGGCGGCATCGAGCCTCCCTCGACGGATTTCCGGACCGAAGTGCGCCGGGCGTTCGTCCGGCAGATCAAAAAAGGCACCGGGGCCGCCGCCACCGGGCAGGGCTCCCCGGGGCGGGACGTGCTGATGATCGAGAGTTCCGGTTCCCGCGACACCACGCCGATCTCCAGCCTCCTCGCCAGCCTCGGCGTCGGCTCGGGCGGCGCCGACCTCCAGCACCTCTACATCAATGGAGATTTCAAGGGCGGCACCCTCGCGACCCGCACGAAGGTCTTCGCGCGCATCGAGGAATTCCTCAACGCCACGCTCTACGACTTCAGCTCCACGATCGGTGAGCTCAAGGTGCTCGACGATGCCCCGCCGGGCCCGGCGAAGCAGTAGGCGGCTGCAGGCCGGAAGGCGAATTCACGTCGGCGTTTGCAGTTCACGGGGACCTTCTCATCGTGCCCGCGCATGACCCTGCTCTCACCCCATCGCCTCCTCGTCCTCCTCCTGCTCCTTGCTGGGGCTCGCCCCTCGGCGCGGCCGATGCCGCCCCGCTGCCTTATGCGGCGCAGCCCGCTTACGGACCGCTCACCTTCACGCAGCCGGTCGCCATCGTCACCCCACCCGGCGAAACCAACCGGATTTTTGTCGTCGAGAAAACGGGCCGCATCGCGGTGATTCCCAACCTCGCCCAGCCCTCCCGCGCGGAATTCCTCGATATCACCGGCCCCGTGGGCGACACCAGCAGCGAGCGCGGCCTGCTTGCATTGGCCTTCCATCCCGACTTCGCGCGCAACCGGCAATTCTACGTCTGGTACACCAGCACGCACGACGGCCGGAGCGAGGACACCCTCGCCCGGTTCACCGCCACCGCCGGGAAACCGGACGCGGCTGATCCCGCGACGGAACAAGTGCTCATCTCCCAGCTCGACGAGGCCTCCAATCACAATGGCGGTCAGGTGCTCTTCGGCCCCGATGGCTATCTCTATGTCTCCGTCGGCGACGAAGGCCGCGCCAACGACAGTTTTCAAAACAGCCAGCGGATCGACAAAGACTTCTTCTCCGGCATCCACAGGCTCGATGTCGACCTGAAGCCGGGCAACCTCGCGCCCAACCCGCATCCCTCGGTCCATGCCGGCACCTATTCCGTCCCGCGCGACAACCCCTTCGTCGGCGCCACCACGTTCAATGGCGCCCCGGTTGGTCCCGCGAACCTCCGGACCGAATTCTGGGCCGTGGGTCTGCGCAATCCCTGGCGCATGACGTTCGATTCCGCGACCGGCCAACTCTGGTGCGCCGACATCGGTCAGAATCTCATCGAGGAAATCGACGTCATCGTGCGCGGCGGCAATTACGGCTGGAACTACCGCGAGGCCAGCATCGCCGGTCCCCGCGCCGACGCGCCGGCGGCAGCCACGTTCCTCGATCCCATCTGGGAATATCCGCGCAGCGCCGGCAACTCGATCACGGGCGGCTTCGTGTACCATGGCACGCATTATCCCGACCTGAACGGCCAGTATATCTTCGCCGACTATGCCTCCGGCCGGGTCTGGGCCCTGCGCCCCGACGGAAACAAAAAAGTCTCCGCCGACCGGGTCCGTCAAATCGCGCAGGTTCCTTCCGTCACCTCGTTCGGCCTCGACCCGCGCACCGGCGAGATCCTCCTCGCCTCCCTCACCCAAGGCCTGCTCAGGCTGGCACCTGCCGGACGGTAGGGCTGAGGCGGTGCCTCAGCCGCGATCATGTTTCGGAGCAGCGGACCCTGCGTTATCCACGGATAATAAATGAGGGGCGGCCTTGATCCGGAAAGGACGGGTGACGGGTTCTCCGCTTGAAAAAAAGCGCAACGGCACCTTGCTCAACCTCGTGCCCCGGCGCCGCTGCCACGACGGTCAATCCTCCCCCTTCCCCCTCGTCCCATGAAAATCCGAAACCTCGCCGCCACGCTGCTCGCCGGTCTCCTGGCAGCGGCCAGCCCGTTGCACGCCGCCAGCGCGGTCAACCCGGTCCCAGCCGAATTCCAGAAGCTCGTCCAGCAGGTCGAAGCCAAGATCCAGAAGAACGAGACCTCCGCCGAGGCCCTTGCCCCCGAGCTCAAGGAATTCGACGCCCTCCTCGCCAAGTACAAGGACGACAAGTCCGACGACGTCGCCGTGGTGCTCTACATGAAGGCCATGCTCTACGTCGAGGTGATGGAGGATCCCGACCTCGGTGCGGCGACCCTGAAGCAGCTCAAGCAGGATTTCCCCGCCTCGAAGTATGCCAAGGAAGTCGACACCGCCCTCGCCAGCCTCGAGGCCCAGGCGGGCTCAATGCGCATCCAGAAGGCGCTCAGAGTCGGCAGCGCCTTCCCGCTCTTTGCCGTCAATGACTCCGCCGGCAAGCCGCTCGCGCTCGAGGACTACCACGGCAAGATCGTGCTCGTGGACTTCTGGGCCACTTGGTGCGGCCCGTGCATCGCCGAGCTCCCGAACGTCGTGAAGGCCTACAAGGATTACCATATCCGCGGTTTCGAGATCGTCGGCATCAGCCTCGATCGCGCCGGGGACGGCCCGAAGCTCGCCACCTTCACCAAGGAAAACGACATGCCCTGGCGGCAGTTCTTCGACGGCAAGTACTGGCAGAACGAACTGGCCGTGAAGTATGGCGTGAACAGCATCCCCGCCACCTACCTCCTCGACGGCGCCGGCAACATCCTCGGTAAGAACCTGCGCGGCGCCGCCCTCGCCGCCGCCCTCGACAAGGCCCTGGCCAAGAAGTGAGTGGGACTGATCGGTCGTTTGCGGGTAGGGCTGAGGCGGTGCCTCAGCCGCGATCGGAATCGGGAATTTTGACCGCTGATCACTCAGAGGACGCAGATGTGACGGCCCGAAACGATTCAGTATCCTGCCTTTTCTGCGCAATCTGCGGTTAGATTTCCATGGCTTGGCTCCTGGATCTATTCCTCCGTTTTCTCCATTCCCTCCTGTAAGAACCCATCCGGTTCCCATGTCGCCCCGCAGCCAGATCACCCTCGCCTGGATCCTCGCCCTCGTGGTCGGCGGGCTCATGGCCACGTTCGTCGCGGAGCGCAGCGCCCTCCTGACCAAGGCCGCGGTCGCGGAAGCCGAGCTCAGTCCGGAGATCGAACGCCTGCTCAAGGCGGTCCAGACCCGCCTCTCCGCCGGCGGCAAGACCGCGGCCGACTTCGCCGCCGAGCTCGCGGGACTCGAGGTGTATTTCGAGGCGAGCCGCCAGAACCAGCCGGAGGAAGCCGCCCAAGTGCTTGCGCTCGAGGGCAGCCTGTTTCTCGAGCTGGGCGAGCCTGACCACAGCCGGATCTTAATGCGGCGGATCAAGGCCGAGTTCCCCAGCTCCACGCTCGCGCCCGAGGTCGACACGCTCATCGCCGCCATCGACCGGCGCGTGACCGCCGAGCAGGCGCGCGCCGGCCTGGTCGTCGGCGCGGCCTTCCCGGATTTCTTCGAAGAGGACACCGAGGGGCGCCCGCTCTCGCTCGCCGCCCTGCGCGGCCAAGTGGTCCTCGTCGACTTCTGGGCCACGTGGTGCGGCCCGTGCGTCGCCGAGGTGCCCAACGTGGCACGCGTCTTTGAAAAATTCCATGCGCAGGGCTTTGAGATCGTCGGCGTGAGTCTAGACCAGCGCGGCGAGAGCGGCACCGTCGCCCAGTTCACCAAAAAGAACGGCATGGCCTGGCCGCAGTACTTCGACGGCGGCTACTGGGACAACAAACTGGCCGCGAAGTACGGCGTGAACAGCATCCCCGCGACCTACCTCCTCGACCGCGGAGGCCGCATCCTCGGCCGCGACCTCCGCGGTGCCGAGCTCGACGCCGCCATCGCCCGAGCGCTGGCGGCAAGATAGGTCGGGCGCGTGACTCCGTCACCGCCGCACCAATTCCTGTGGTAGGGCTGACCCCCTGGGCCGGCCGCGATGATTTCGATCAGCCTAAAAAGTGATCGCGGCGGAGGCACCGCCTCCAACCTATCTCGGAACTATTCGCGTCCCTCGGCGGAATCCGCGGTTAAAAAACCCCACGGATGTGATCCACTCGCGCCGTGAGCCGTACAGGGCGATGTCCATGCATCCCTTCGTTCCCCGAACCCTCAAAACACTCGCCGTCCCGGCGCCGGCTGCTCCAGCCTGCGTGCGCATCCCGCTCCCGACCGTTTCCGATCGCGCCCCATGACCCCGGACACCGCTTCGTCCTTCCCCGCCCGTGGCTCTGCCCTTCCCGGGGCCCGCAGCGCCCTGGTCCTCCTGCTGCTGATCAATCTGTTCAACTACATCGACCGCCAGGTGCTCGCGGCGGTCGTCCCGCAGATCAAGGCGAGTTTCTTCGGCGCGGGCGGCGGTCCCGCCCCGGGCACGATCCTCGGTGACGCCCTGCAGTGGTGCCAGCTGCACCTCGGCTTCAAGCCGGAGAATGCACTCGTCGGCGTCCTTTCGACCGCGTTCCTCACCGTTTACATGCTCGGTGCGCCGCTCTTCGGCAAACTCGCGGAACGGCACTCGCGCTGGGTGCTGATCGGCACCGGGATCATGCTCTGGAGCGTGGCCAGCGGCGCCTCGGGCCTCGCCGCCGGATTTGGGGTGCTGCTGCTCACCCGCTGCTTTGTCGGCGTCGGCGAGGCCGCCTACGGGCCGGTCGCCCCGACGATCATCTCGGACTATTTTCCGGTGGAGCGCCGCGGCCGGGTGCTGGCGTGGTTCTACATGGCCATCCCAGTCGGCAGCGCCCTCGGTTACGTCGTGGGCGATGTGGTCGCGAAGTCCGGGCTCGGACCCTGGAGCGCGGCGGCTTTCCATGGACCGGCCGAGAGCTGGCGCTGGGCCTTTTTTGTGGTCGTGCCCCCGGGCATCGCGCTCGGACTCTGGTCGCTCCTGCGGCGCGACACCACGCGGCCCAAGGATACGGGGACCGCGCCGGTCCGCCGCGACTACCGGGCGCTGCTGCGCACGCCTTCGTTCGTTTACTGCACGCTGGGCATGACCGCCATGACCTTCGCCATCGGTGGCATCGGGTTCTGGATGCCCGACTACCTGCAGAACAAGCCGGGGGTCGGCTCGATGCCCACCACGCTCTTTGGCGCCATCACCGTGGTTGCAGGCCTGGCGGGCACGATGGCCGGCGGTTTCGCCGGCGATCGGTTGCGCGGGAGGTATGCGGGCTCCTACTTTCTCGTCTCGGGCGCCGCGATGTTCGCCGGTTTTCCTTTTTTTATCGCTGTGCTCCACGCTCCCTTCCCGGCCGCCTGGGTGCTGATGTTCATCGCGGTCTTCTGCCTCTTCTTCAACACGGGGCCGACCAACACCATCCTCGCTAACGTGACCTCCCCCGCGATCCGCGCCACGGCCTTCGCCGTGAACATCCTCGTGATCCATGCCTTCGGCGACGTCATCTCCCCGGTGATCATCGGGATCCTCGCGGACAAATTCAGCATGGAGGTGGGGTTCCTCGTCGTCGGGGTAATGTTCCTCGTGGCGGGCATGTTCTGGATGCTCGGCGCGCGGCATCTCGCCCGTGACACGCAAGGGGCAACGGAGCAGGAGGCTCGGGCATGATGACGCTGCTCCGCTGGCTGCTGCGTTTGTGCTACGGCTTCCGGGCCCACGGGACCGAAGCGCTGAAAGTACGCGGCCCCGCCCTGCTGATTCCGAACCACGTCTCGTGGCTCGACTGGCTTTTCCTTGCGGTGTGCCTCGAGGACGACTGGCGGTTTGTGACCTCGAGCCGGACGGCCGAGATCTCGTGGGTCCATCGCCGGTTGATGAAGAGCAACCGGACGTTCCCCGTGGACATGATGTCCCCCTACGCGGTGCGCCACATGGCGGACTTCCTTGAGAAAGGCGGTCGCCTCGTTCTCTTCGCGGAGGGGCGCATCTCCACCACAGGCG
>CAIYFD010000313.1 GCA_903925425.1 uncultured Opitutia bacterium
CCGGGCCCGTCGGCTTGGCATACTGTTCATCATATCGGTGAAAAGTCGGCACCGCCGACGGGTCTCCGGGTTGTTTTTGGCGGGTGAATTGTTTTCGCTGGCGGGGTGAATGCCGAGGCTGCCCAAGTGATCGCGCGTCATGGGCTCCAGCCCCTGCCGAAGGAGGGCGGTTTTTTCCGGCGCACCTGGACCAGCTCAGAAACGGTGCGGGGATCGCCGGGCCGTCCGGCGGGCACCGCGATTCTCTACCTGATGACCGCCGGCGACTTCTCGGCGCTGCATGTCCTGGATGCCGACGAGCTCTGGCGATACCAATCAGGCGATCCGGTGGAGCATGTGCGCCTCGATCCCCGGTCCGGCACGGTTCAGTCCGTCGTGCTCGGTTTCGATGTCAGCGCGGGTCACGTCTCCCAACTGGTGGTGCCGGCGGGCGTGTGGCAGGGGGCCCGACCCCTGTCGGGCGGGGTCCGGGGCTGGTCGCTGGTGGCCGCCACCTGCACGCCGGGCTGGGATGATGCGGGTTTTGTCCTCGGCGACCCGCGGGAGTTGGGCGCGACATTTCCCGGCGCCGCGGATGGGATCCGGAAGTTTTCGCGATGATTTTTTGACAGCGCCGGACCGAACCGGCACGGTCTGGCCATGCCTCTCGCGGACCTTAGGAAAGACTACACGCTTGCCGGGCTGGCGGAGAAGGACCTCGCGAAGGACCCCTTCCGCCAGTTCGAGAAATGGTTCCAGGAGGCGCTGGCCGCGAAGGTCCCCGAGCCCAACGCGACCGTGCTGTCGACCGCCGCGCGCGACGGTACCCCCTCGGGGCGCATTGTCCTGCTCAAGGGCATCGATGGCCGGGGTTTTGTCTTTTTCACCAGTTACGAGAGCCGCAAGGGCCGCGAGCTCGAGGCCAACCCGCGGGCGAGCCTCGTCTTTCCGTGGATCACGCAGGAGCGCCAGGTCATCGTTGAGGGCGCGGTGGCGAAGGTGACGCGCGAGGAGAGTGAGGCGTATTTCCACTCGCGGCCCGTCGCCAGCCAGCTTGGGGCCTGGGCCTCGCAGCAGAGCGCCATCATCCCGGGGCGCGCGGGGTTGGAGGACAACCTGAAGGCGCTCGAGAAAAAGTACGCGGGGAGCGAGGTGCCCGTGCCGCCGCATTGGGGCGGGTACCGGCTCGTGCCGCAGTCCGTGGAATTCTGGCAGGGGCGCCGCAGTCGGTTGCACGACCGGCTCCGCTATCGTCGGACGGACGACGGCTGGGTGATCGAGCGGCTCAGCCCCTGAACCGATGCCTGGCGCCAAAGCCGCGAAGCGGGGTAAAAAGAAACCGGCGGCGCCCGCCCGCCGGGACTCCTTCCAGCTGTTCCTGATTCGCCACGCGCAGGCGGTGGAGGTCACGGTGAGCCCGACCCGGCCGTTGAGCCTAAAGGGGCGGAGGCAAGCGGCGCTGCTCGCCCGGTTTCTCAAGCGCAACGGGGCGCTGGAGATCGAGGAGATGTGGCACAGCCCGCTCGTGCGCTCGGTGGAAACGGCCGGAATTCTCGGCCGCGATCTTGGCTTGAAGGCACCTTGCCTGGAGGTGGCGGGGATCGAGCCCTTTGATGCCCCGGAGCCGATGGTCAAACGCATCGCGGCGTTTGGCCGCAACCTCGCGGTGGTGGGTCATGAGCCGCAGCTCAGCGCGCTGGCCGGGCGGCTGCTCGGCGGCGCGAAGGCCCCGACGCCGATTGAAATGAAGAAAGGCGCCTGCCTCGCGCTCGAGTGGACGCCCGAAGGCTGGCGGATCTGCTGGCTGATCACGCCGAAGCTGCTGACCAGAAAATCGCCGCGGGACTGAGTCAGTTCTCCCGGACCCAGATGTTGCGGAAGCTATTGGGCGGGCTGGGGTCGCCGTGGGTCTGCAGCTTGATCGGGGCGGAGTCGTATTTCTTGTAGACGGGCGGGCCGACAAAAAGCGTCTCGCCCTTGAGCTCGACGTTGTTCTGCACGACGACTCCGTTGAACAGCAGGGTGACGCGCGCGAGGGTCTTGACCGCGCCGTCTTCGTTGAAGGTCGGCGCGATCCAGGCGATGTCGTAGACGTTCCACTCGCCGGCGGGGCGGGACGGATTGGCGAGCGGGATGAACTGCTTGTAGATACTCCCGGCCATGCCGTTGGCGTAGGTCTTGTTCTCGTAGGAATCGAGGATCTGCAGCTCGTAGCCGGCGTCGCCCATGCCGGTGGAGGCGAGGAACACGCCGCTGTTGCCGCGGGACTGGTCGGTGCCGGTGATGTTGGCCGGGACGCGCCACTCGAGGTGCAGCTGGTAGTTCTTGAAGAGGCGCTTCGTTTCGATGTTGGAGCGGACCGTCTTGTTCACGGTCAGCTCGCCGTTGGCGACGGTCCAAGAGACCGGCTTCTTATCGGTCGTGTTCACCCATTCGTCGGTGTTCTTCCCGTCGAAGAGAACGAAGGCGTCCGAAGGCGGGGGCGCCGACACGAACGGGCCCGGGGTGACCTTCTTCGGCTGGGGCTCCCAGACCTCGGTGTCAGCGGCGACGGGCCGGCGCGGCGCGGCTGGGGCCGTAGCTGCGGGAGCGGCCGGTGCGCCGGAGTTGGCCGGCGCGGGCGCCTGCGCCTGCAGGTGAAGGGAGAATGGGAGGCCGAGCGCGAGGGCCAGAACACGGAGGGGGAGGTTCGTTTTCATCGGTGGGGCGGGGTGGATTTCAGGGATTCGCGAGCTGATTGAGATAGGCGAGGATGGCGTCCCATTGCGCGTGGGCGTCGCCGTCGAGGATTCCGGTTTGGAGGCTGCGCCCGGGTTCTCCGGTGAAGCGGGGCATCTTGGTCAGGGGGTCGATGCGCTGCGGATTGTCGAGCCAGCGACGGTAATACTCGTCACGGAGCCGGCTGGGAACGAGGGGAAAATTAATCCCGGGCGCCCCGAACGGAGCGGCGGCGGGCGTGGGGCCGGCCGCATGGCAGGCCACGCAACCAAAGAACTCAGCGCTGACCAATCGCTCGCCGACCGCGGCCAGATCGGGATCAAGTTTCGGAGCGGGCGCGAGGCCCGGCAACAGGCCGTGCTCGAGAGCGAGTCCGTGCGCGATGCCTTCGGCCCTCGTCCCGAACCCGGGCATTTTTACTTTCAACCACGGCCGGGCTCGCTCGGACACCGTGCCGCTCAGCAGGCGGAGGAGCGCATCGGCCTGAAGTTTTTCCCCGGCCCACGTGAGTGACGGGGGATCCTGCGAGAGCGACTGCCCTTCCGCTTCGACCTCGACCGTTCCGGAGCGTTTGCCCAGGGCCAGTGCTTCCTCGGTGAAGGCGGTGAAGCCCGCAGCTTGGCCGTCGCGATCGTGGCAGGCGTTGCAACGCAGGGCGGTAAAGGTGCGTCGGGCGAACTCGACCGGGGCATCCTGCGCGAGGGCGCTCACGCCCACCGCGGCGAACGCCCGGAGATGGTCGCGCTGTGTCTCATCGAGCCCGAAATCCGGGGCGGCCCCGCGCGCGGCCGGCGTCGCGCCAAGGCATCCGGCGGTCCAGTTGCGCTCCAGCAACGCGGTGAACGTGGGACGTGCGGTCGTCCGGCTCAAGTTCACCGGGGAAGGCGCGCCATGGCAGTCATAGCAGCCGACAGCAGGCGTGTCATAGTATAAGGTCCGTCCGCGACTGGCATCGCCGGCTACCGCGGTCGGCGCAGGATTGGGGCTGGCGAGCAGGAAGGCCGCAAGCTGCCGCGCGTCGCCGGCGGACAAACGGAAATCCGGCATGCGCGAGGCCGGATAGTTTTTCTGCGGAGCCTGGAGATATTCCGCGAGTGCGGCGGGCTGCCATTTTGCCGGCACCGCGGCGAGACTCACCCGGCCGGCGGGGGCGGCCGTGCCGGGCGGGGTGTGGCAGGCATTGCAGCGCAGCTCGGCGAAGAGGCGGCCGCCACCGTTGACCAGCGCGGCCGCGGCCGGCGCGGGCGCTGGGGGCGGCGTGCCCAGCGAAGCGAGGAAGGCCGCGATGTCATTGGCATCTTGGGGCGAGCCGAGAGGCACGCGCGGCATGCGGGCGTCGGGGCGCTGGGCCTTGGGATCGAGAATCCACGCTGCGATCCAGGATTCGCGAAACCGGGGACCCGCTTCCGCCAGGGAGGGAGGCTGGTCCTGCAGCTCTGGCACGCCGAGCGGCAGCTGGGCTTCACCGGCGCGGATGGTGCCGGGGGGATTACCGAGATGGCACTTGATGCAATTCAGCTCGGCAAAAAGCTCCCGGCCCGCGCGGATGCGGCTGGCCTCGCGCAAGGCAATCCCGGCCGTGTCGGCGGTGAGCACGGCGGGCGGCACCGGCTCGGCGCCGAATCCCTTGCCTGACCAGATGAGCCGGAAACTCGCGTCCCCGTTTTGCATCGGACTCGTGTATGCGACTTGGATTCGGTTCGCGCCCTTGTTGAGCACGACGGTGACGGCCGGCTTTGCTCCTAGTGCGGCTCCGGTTTCGGTCAGCACGGCCTGCCCGTTCACGGTGAGCGTCGCGGTGCCCTGGCCCTCGAAGGCAAAGGCGTACTCGGCCCGCAGGGGAATGGTCAGGCTCGCTTCCCACGTGGCGCGGAACGGCCCGGCGGACAGCAATGAACTCGGCGGTGTGCCGCCCGGGACCGCGAGCGCGATGAGGCGGTCGCGGCGGACGTCGCTTTTCCCTGTGGCGGTGGAGGTGAAGGTGACGACCACCCCGGGTTCGGGATGGGCCGCCTCGGTCGCGAGGGGGCGGGGCTGCGGGGCCGCGTGGAGGACGGGGATCCCGGCGCCATGGACGAATGACGTCAGCACGACGGCGACGGCGAAGAGCCGGGCCCCGGCAATATGTAGTCGGGGTTCCCTCACCCCGAATCGAGCAACTCCGGGTGAGGGCACCCGGACTACATAGGGTCTCCGATTCACAGCGCGGGCACGTGGGCGACGGTGTTGTGGATCTCGGCCTCGAGTGGCCGGCCGGCGGCGGTGTTGATGGTGAAGTTCACCTTCATCTGCATGACCGGCTTGATGCCCGGGATCTCGAGAAAGAGGGTGCGGCCGTCGGCCGAGAGCTGGACGGATTTCACGTCCACCGAATCGTGTTCCTGTTTGGTGGGGTCCTTGACCGAGTATTCCGCGGAGCCGTAGCTGGAGGTCCACTTGTAGTTCCACTGCTCCACCGCAAAATTCTGCAGGTCGGTGGCGGATTTCCGTTCGAGCGGAACGGTGAAGTCGATTTGGAGTCCGCCCGCCACCACATGAAGCTGCGCCGGCATCTCCACGTCCTTGCCGGTGTAGCGGACGCGCTGGAAGGCGCCGTCGCGCACCGCGGTGGTCTGCCAGCCCTTCAGGCCGCAGAGGTAGAGCTGGCCGTCGACGGCGTTGAACCGTGCGCGCATCACGCCGGTGTCGACCGTGAGCGGGAAGCGGAACACGCCGCCCTGGTTCAGGCCCCCGGAGACCTCGCGCATGACGAGGAACAGGGAGGTCTTGCCATAGGATGTATAGATCAAGCCTCCGCCAAAGGGACCCCAGCGGTTGTTGTTGGGCACCCAGGCCTGGCCGCCGCCGGAGTTGTCGATGGTGCCGTGGGGCAGCCACATGATGGGATTACCATAGTTGTCGGGTGGCACCGCGCGCTGCGCAAGATCGACGACGCCGAGGAAGTCGCCTTGCTTGACGAGGTTAAGGCGGTCGGCGGGCGTCCAGGTGCCCTCGTTGTCGGCGAGGGTAAGCTCGTCATTCGGTCCGATGCCCATGCCGTTCGGCGCGCGCACGCCGGTGGCAAAGATGTCGAGCTTCGCGCCGTCGGCCGAAACCCGCAGGACCGTGCCGGTGTGCGGGGTGATCACCTGCCAGCCGCGGCCGCCGGGAGCGACGGCGCCGCCCTTGGCGAAATAGAAATTGCCGGCGCGGTCCGTTTGGAGATCGAGCGCGAACTCATGGAACGAAGGCGACACGATGACGTCGTGGTTGAAGCTCTCGTAGAAGTCCGCCTCGCCGTCGCCGTTCAGATCCTTCAGGCGCGTGATGCCGTCGCGGCCGAGCACGTACACCTCGTCCTTCACGATGCGGAGGCCGAGCGGCTGGAAGAGGCCGGTTGCGAAACGCTTCCACGTGAGGGATTCGAGTTTCTCGTCGATGCCCGAGACGATCCAGACATCGCCGCTCCACGTGGTGATGGCAGCGCGATGGCCGTCGGCGAAGAAGTCGAAGCCGCCGAAGCGCATCCAGGAGAAGTACGGGTTGTTGTCGGGCGCGGTGATGGTGTCCACGGTGTAGGCCCCGTCAGGCGTGGTGCTGGTGCCGAGCTGGCCCTTGGTGACGATCTTCTCGTTCCAGCGCGAGGGACCGCCCTGTTGCGAAAGCGCGAGGTCGGGAGCGGGCGGGGCGGACTTGAGCCAGGCGTTGAAGGCGGTCTGCGTCTCCGGGACGATCTGGGTGACGGCGACCGTGAACGTGGCGCCGTCGGGCAGGACGGGCAGGCGGAGCGCCATGCGGCCGGCCTGGACATCGAACTGCATGCCCTCGACCGCGCCGATCAGGCCGGCGACGGTCCGGACCTCGGAGGCGGCGGGGATGCGGACCATGCCGATGGTCAGGCCGGCGTCCTTGGGCGTTTCCCCCACGGGTTCCGTGGTGGGGCTCACGTCCGCGATGAGGAGCGACCGCTGCAGGGTGCTCGGCCCAACCTTGAACGTGCGGGTGAAAACCGGGGTGCCGTCGGCGAGCTTCGCCAGGCCCGGGGATTCCAGGACCTCGGTGTCGCCCACGGTGTAGGACACGACGACGCGATCGCCGTTGAGATAAAGGCCTCGGTATTTACCGGTGGCTGCGGGGAGAGGGCCGAACGGTTTTTCCCGGGGATCGGTGAAGGTGGGGCGCGCTGCGCCGGCGACCCAGCCCGGGACGGCGGCGGTGGCAAAACTGAGGCGGCCGGCCGGCACGGGGTTGGGCCCGTGGACGCCGTTGAAGGCCACGCCGGTCAGGGTGAGAAAGCCATCGGTCCAGCCCGCGGACCAACGGAGGAGATCCGTGTCGAAGAGCATCGCGCCCTCTCCGGCGGCGCCGAGCTTGATGGCGATGCCCTTGTTGGTCGTGTTGCCCTGCGGCCAGCGCGCGACGATGGTGGCGGACAGGAACGGGCCGTAGTCGATCGCCTGGGCCTTGCTGGAGCTGAGGAGGGTCGCGGCCGACATGCCCGTGATCGAGCCGGCCGGCGTGCGTTGCACCACGACCGCGACTTGGTCCGGGGCGAGCTTGTCGGGTGAGCGCTGCAACCGGGCAAAGGAATCGGCCCGGGCGAGGGCGAGCGCGCGTTCCGCGGTGGCGAGGGCCTCGGCTTTCGCGGTGATCGCCGCCGGATCACCCGGGATGAGGAGGGAGGCCTCGGTCAGCGCGGTGCGGGCGTTAACCACGGACTGCAACGGGACCGCGACGTCCTGATCGAGCGCGTTGGTCAGGCCCAGCGTCTGTGCCGAGGTGACATTGGGGATGGGCGGGCGGGCGGCGGCTTGGGCGAGGACGGAATTCGCGCCAAGGCTGCACGAAACCACGGTAACGATGACGAAGGCAGGAATCTTCATGGGTAATAAAGGCTCGCCGTTCGGCGGCCACAGGGCCGGCGGACAGGCAGGGCTGCTACAATCGGAGGGGGTGGATCCATGAGGATTTTTCCGGCCTCGGGCGTCAACCGCTAACCCGGGGAAGAGCGCGCCCGGCGCCGCCTGAACCTTGCAGACGAAACTTGGCAACGGCGCCGGGCTGCACTGCCTTGGAGCGGTGACGGCCCATCTTCAGCTCCTTCCCACCCGCTCCGGCTCGGCGGCCGAGAACATGGCGCTGGATTTTCTCCTGCTGCAGCGCTTCCCCGAGCCGCAGATCGCACGTTTCCGCCACTACGGCTGGCACCGGCCGGCCTTCACCTTCGGTTACTCGCAAAAGATCGCGGCGATCCGGGCCAGCTTGCCGGCGGGCGAGAGGTTCGACCTCTGCCGGCGTCCGACGGGCGGCGGGCTGGTCGACCACCGCGACGACTGGACCTATTCGCTTGTGATCCCGCGGGGACACCCGCTGGAGGAGCAGCCCGCCCCGCACAGTTATCGCCTCATTCATGAGGCCCTCGCCGTGGCGCTGCGCGCGCAGGGCGTAGCGGCCGCGGTGAAATCCGCGCCCGACGAGGATGCGGCCGGACCGGCGGGAATCTGTTTTGAGCGCGCCGAGAAATCCGACGTGGTGCGGGCATCCGACGGGGCGAAGATCGCGGGCGCCGCGCAGAAGCGGAACAAGCACGGCCTGCTTTTCCAGGGTTCTCTCTGGCGGCCCGCGGCCGGCGCGGCGGTGGATTGGGATCAATTCCACGGCGATTTTGCCGCCCAGCTCGCCACGGTCATGGGCCTCGCCGCCGCGCCGGCGCCGTGGCCGGAGCTCAACGAGGAAGAAGTCACCGGCCTGACCGAGCGCTACGAGTCCCCCGAGTGGCTGGAGCAGCGGTGAGCGCTGCCGGGTGCTGGGCCTAAAGCCCGAGGAGCCCGCGCAGCTGGGTGTAATAGCCCTGATGGCGCAGCAGCCATGCGGCGACCGCGAGGGCCGCGACCACGGCCGTGACGGTGAACTGCCGGCGCTTCCTCACCGCCTCCTTGTCTTCGTAAGGATCCTCCAGTGAACGGTGCGATCCGGGTGGGAGCATCGCCACGTCGGTCAGCGCCGTGCCGAAGGGAAGGTTGATCTTCACGCGGCCGTTCACCGCCCAGCCGTTACCCTCGAGGATGGGACCGAGCGTGCGCTGGCGGAGCTTGAGCCACGCGATGGCCATGGACGGGAGCGAGATCACGAGGATAACGCCGACCAGGACCAGCGGGAGCTGCCAGACTGCGAGTTTGGCGAGGCCCGTGGCGATGGCTCCGAGGGCGCCCATGATGGCGCCGAATGCCACGCCCAAGGCGGCGACCGTGCCGATATCGATCTTTTTGGGGGCGGCGGCGGGGCCGGTCTTGTCCGCGTTGGCGGTCTTCTCCGCGGCGGCCGCGAGCCGGCTGTTGGACTCGGCATCCGCGGCGGCCGCCCGCTTGGCGACCTGTTCCTCGATCATCCGGATGAATTTCTTGTAGGGGGCCCAGAACGCCTGGCGGATGCTGATCGGGTTGTCCGTGATGCTCGTGATGACGGCGTCCCAATCCCGGCCCTGCCGGTCGTAGAATACGCCGTGGCGGCCGACGAAGAGATAGTCGCTGTCGCCCTGCGTGAAGCAGGCGGCGATGACCATCGTCGGGGCGTTTTTCCGCGTGCAGCTGCAGTAGGCGATGTAGGCCTTGCTCATCGCGGCGAGCGGGTTCGGTCCGTCGACCTTCAAGCAGAGCTCGGTCGAGCGGCTGTCGAGGTAGAGCGTGCCGGCCTGGAAAACGGCGAGGCGGTCGCGCGAATAGAAGTCGGCGAAGTTGACGAAATTGTGCAGCAGCGCGCGGAGGTCGCGGTGGTAGCGCACGAGCCGCTCGACGTCCGTGATGGCCTTGAGCTCCGGCTCGAGCGCCTGGTCCCGCGCGACCAGCGCGGCGAGGGCGGCCTGGCTGTTGCCGGCGAGAATCTCCTTCACGCGCGGCAGGCCGAGTTGCTCGACGGCGCTGCCCTGCTTGCCGCCCAGCCAGGTTTCGTAGGGGGCAAATCGGGTGGCGAGGTCGGTCCACTCCTGCTCGGTCAGGCTGGCCTTGGCCGCGCCGAGGAGGGGAGCGACCACCCGGGAATGCAGGCCGGCGAGGGCGGTGGCCCAGGCCGGATTGACCCCCGCCCGCAGCGGCAGGGGTTGGTTGGCCTCGATGCGGGCGAGGGGAAATCCGGAGATTTCCTCCGCGGTGATCTTCATGTCCTTGGCCGCGATCGCCAGGTAGTCGGCCTCGCTCCGGTTGAGGGCGCCGAGGGCCCGCTGGTCAAACGCGGCCAGCCGGGTCCGCGCAAAATAATCCTCCACCTTCGGCCGCACCGCTTTCAGCGCGGCGCAGGCGGCGGCGGTTTCCTCGCCGAGGATGGCGATGTCCTTGGTGGCGCTCTGTTCGACCCACGAGGCGTAGGCGGCCAGCTCGGTGAAAAAGGCCGCGATCTTCTCGGCGGTCACGCCCACGGCGCCGGTGCGGTCATTACTGCCGCCGAGGCAGGTGACGATGTCCTTGATGAGGGCCTGGACTGCCGGGTCGTCGGTCGCCTCGGGGGGGATCACGCCGTCGCCATTGAGCGGGCTGGCTGAAAAGATCTTCGCGGTGTCGGCCGCCTCGGCGACCGAGATCGTCGCCGCATCCTTTTTCCCGAGATTGATCAGGATCTGGCGCGCGGAGCGGAGCAGGATTTGCCCGTCCGGCGTCGCGTCGTTGATTGCGTCCAGCGGGAGGGATTCATCGCCGCGGAGCACGATGGCCGGTTCCTTGAGCCGGGCGGCCGCCCACTGCACGGACGCGATAAGCTCGGCGACGCGGATGCGGCCGTCGTCATCGGAGTCGATCAAGGCGAGGGTTTTCTCGTCGAGCTCGAGCCCCTTCACGGGGCAGCTCAGTGCGACCCAGAGCTTCTGGTCGAGCCCGGGCAGGGCGAGCAGGTCCGCGGCGGAGGCGAGGGTGACCTGGTCGAGGCCGCCGGTGCGGAAGAAGTTCCAAGGGTGCGTGGTCGGCATGGACGCGGAGGTTCTAACCGCCAAGCAATTGCAACCTGTGGTCGCTGGCAATGCTGGTGATGGGCGGCGTGGCCCACCGGGTGGGGAGTGGCACTCCGTGACCGCCGGGATTGCGGATGGTCCGGCGGTGAGCGGAATCACCGCCCTACCGGATCAGGGCCGGTGCAGCGTGATCACGCACTCAAGGTGGCGGGTCTGCGGGAAGAGATCGAACGGCTGCACTGCGGCGAGCGTGTAGCCGGCGGCGAGGAAGGCCTTGAGGTCGCGCATCTGCGTGGCCGGGTCGCACGAGACGTAGACGACGGTGTGCGGGGCGAAGGCAAAGAGCTGGGTGAGGAAGGACTCGTCGCAGCCCTTGCGCGGCGGGTCGATGATCACGGCGGTCTCGGCGGCGGGAAACGTCAGCCCGGCGAAGATCGCCGCGGCGTCACCCGCGCGGAATTCGGCGTTGGCGATGCCGTTGGCCGCGGCATTTTCCCTCGCGAAGCGGACGCTGCTCTCGCTGATCTCGATGCCGGTCACGCGCTCGAATGCCGGCGCGGACGACAGCGCGAAGAGCCCGCTGCCACAGTAGGCGTCGACGAGGAAACGGGCCGGGCCGGCCGAGGCCTGTACCCGCACATAGCCGGTGAAGGCCGGGAGGATGAAGGGGTTGTTCTGGAAAAAATCGCGGGCGAGAAAACGGAGCCGGAGCGCCGGTGACGGACTCTGGCTGGCGATCTCCTCGGTGATGATGGCATCGTAGTCGGTCGTGACGCCCTCGGCGGCATGGCGGAGGAGCAGGGTGGCATCGCGCTTATAGAATCCCTCGGCGAGTCGCTGCCGGGTTTTGGCGCGCACCTCGGTCAGCTGCGCGTTGATCTCCGGGGTGGCGATCGGGCACTCCGGGACGTCGACCAGTTCGAAGCGGTTCCCGGCCCGAAGAAACCCGATGGGGGACTCTGGGGTAGTCGCGACCGCATCTGAGATCTGAGATTTGAGATTTGAAGTTCCCGCATTTTGCCGCGGCGCGGCAAAATGAGGCGTGAGCTTCGACCGGTAGCCGTACTCGCGCGGAGACGCGATGACCGGGTTCACCGGGAACTCGACGCCCGCCATGTATTTCAACAGTTCGCCGACCTGGCGCTGTTTCCAGAGCAATTGCTCCGCGTAGGCGAGATGCTGGTACTGGCAGCCACCGCAGCGCCCGAAAAGGCTGCACCGGGCGGCGACCCGCTGGGGCGAGGGGGTGAGCACCGCGATGAGATCGGCCTCGGAGAAATTCTTCTGGTTGCGGAAAATCCGCACCCGCACCCGTTCGCCGGGCAGGGTGAAAGGGACCATCACAACCCAGCCGCCAGCCGAGGCCGGAGGCTGGCTCGTGGTTTCAGACTTCAGATCTGAAATTTGAGACTCCGGCAAGGCCACGCGGCCCAAGCCCGACCCCAGGTTGGTGAGCGTGCTGATCTCCAGCTCGATCTCCTGATGATAGGCGAACGGATGGTCGTTCAATTTGTTTTTTCCCACGCAACAGACGAAATACACGAAAGCTCCGGAAAAGAAGCGGTTTTCTTTCGTGTCTTTTCGGGGATTTCGTGGGCAACGTTGGCTGTGCCCCCGGAAAAAATCACCAGCCTCCAGAACCCCCGGGTGAAGGAGTTGGTGCGCCTGCGCGACCGCCGGCCGCGCGACGAGGCCGGCCTGTTCCTCGTCGAGGGCTACCGCGAGGTCCGGCGTGCGCTGGAGAAAAAGATCCCGCTGCGGGAGGTGTATTTCGCCCCCGAATGGTTCCTCGGCGAAAACGAGCGCCCGCTGCTGGAGCAGGCCGCGGCGGCCGGGGCGACGCTCTGCGAGCTTTCCAAGGAGGCCTTCGCCAAGGTCGCCTACCGGGAGCGTCCCGACGGCCTTCTGGCAGTCGCCCCGCAATGGCACCGGAAACTCGAGGACCTCGTGCTGCCCAAGACGCCCTTTCTGCTCGTCGTCGAGGCGATCGAGAAGCCGGGCAACCTCGGCACGATCCTGCGCAGTGCCGACGCCGCCGGCTGCGATGCCGTGATTGTCTGCGATCCGGTCACCGACCTCTTTAATCCCAACGTGGTCCGGGCTTCCACCGGCGTGCTTTTTTCCGTGCCCTGCGTCGTGGCCGAGAGCACCGCGGTGCACGCCTGGCTCCGCGGAAAGAAGATCCGCACGGTGGCGACGACCCCGGCGGCGGAAAAAATCTACTCCGATACCGACCTGCGCGGCCCGCTCGCGGTGGTCATGGGCAGCGAGCAATTCGGACTCAGCAAGTTCTGGCTGGAGAACGCGGATCTCCCCGTCCGCATCCCGATGGCCGGCCAGGCCGATTCGCTCAATGTCGCGATGGCCACGATCATCACGCTCTTCGAGGCGGTACGGCAGCGGGGCTGATCGGGCCGGCCGGTTTATCCCGGAGCCGCCGTGATGGTGACGACGGTCGAGCCCTACCGCGCGGCGCCGCCGTTCCCCGCCAGACGCTGCACGAGGGCCCGGTAGGGCAACAGGAGCAACAGGGCCATCACGAGCTTGGCCGCGAGGTCGCCCGTGGCGAGCGGCAGCCAGGCCACCGGGGTGCCGGCGAAGGCGAGGCTGAAGAAGATCGCGGTGTCGATGACCGAGGCGGCGCTCGACCCGAAGAGCGGCGCCTTCCACCAGCTGAGGGTCCGCAGCCGGTTGAAGACGACAACATCGAGCAGCTGCGAGACGATGAAGGCCGAGCCCGACGCGGCGGCGATGCGCCAGGGCGCGAGCAGCACGGACCAGGCGAGCCCGACGGCGAATCCCACCCAGGCCACGCGCCGGGCGAGCGCCGGCCCGGTGACGCGGTTGCAGACATCGGTGACAAGATAAGCGACCGGGTAGGAAAAGGCGCCCCACGTGAGCCACGCGTTCAGCGGGAACTGCACGAGGAGGTTCGAGACCAGCACGATCGCCGCCATGGCGAGGGCCGGGAGGATGATCTGTCGCGGGTTCATGCCGGCGGAAGTCCGGGTTGGCGGTGCCAATGGATCAGCTCCGCCGTGCCGGCGGCCATCGAAACGTGAGGCGCGTAGCCCAGATCGCGCCGCGCCGCGGCGATATCGAACCAGTGGTCCTTGGCGAGCTCGGCCGCGATGAAGCGGGTCATCGGCGGTTCGCCGCGCACCGGCAGCACCCGCCAGGCGGCCTCGCACAACGCCCCGAAGACACTCGCGGCGCCGAGGGAGATGGTTTTCGTCACGGGCGGAACACCGAGTCCACGGAGGAGTGCGTTGATCCATTCCCAGAGCAGCACCGGCTCGCCGTTGGTGATGAAGTAGGCTTGGCCGCCGGCCACGGGCCGGGGGCCGGAAAGCGCGCGTTCGGCGAGAAGGTGGGCGGCGACGGCGTTGTCGATGTGGACCATGTCGACGCGGTTCTGACCGTTGCCGACGATGCGCAGTCGGCCGGCCTTGGCCCGGGCGAGGAGGCGTGGCACGAGATGGGGATCGCCCACGCCCCAGATCAAATGGGGGCGCAGGGCCACGGTGCGAAGCTCCGGCCCGTGGGCGGCGAGGATCTCGCGCTCGGCGATGGCCTTTGTGAGCGGGTACGGACTCGGGCAGTCGCTCGTGAGCGGGAGCGATTCGTTGGCGCCGGCGAGATCGTGGCCGTTGTAGACCACGCTCGGTGTGCTGGTGTAGACGAGCCGGGCCACGCCGTGCATCCGGCAGCCGGCGAGAATCGCGCGGGTGCCGAGCACGTTGGTCCGGAAGAAATCATCGTAGTCGCCCCAGACGCCGACCTTGGCCGCGGTGTGGAACACCGTCTCGATCCCGGCGCAGGCGGCCTCCACGGCTGTCGCGTCGCCGAGCGAGGCCTGAATAAAGCGAACACCCCTGGCCTCGAGATCGGGTGCGGGGGTGCGGCCGAGCACCGCGACCTGTCGGCCCTCCGCGAGCAGCCGCTCCACCAGTTTCCGGCCGAGGAAACCAGTGCCGCCGGTGACAAGCACGCTCATGACGCCGCGTCCTCCGAGAGCGGTTTCGCCGTCGCGGCCCATTTGGCTAGGGTGAGCCGGTGAATCTTGGCGTTGTGGCGGGTGTCCACGGGAAAAAGCGGATGCACGAAGAACTGACGGATGCCCGCCGTCTGGGGCCGGGATTCGGCCGCTTTTTGCAGCAGGGCGAGGAGCATGACTCGGTCGGTGGTGAGCGATGATTCCTCCACCACCAGCGCCGGGGTCATGCGGCCCGGAGCACCCAGCCCGATCAGCGCGACGCGCAGGCCGGCGAAAGTGCTGCGAAACACCTGTTCGCACGGGTCGGTGAAAAGGGTCCCGTCAGCCGTGATCACGCGCTCGGCCTTGCGGCCGCAAAACCAGAGCCGGCCTTCGGGATCGAGCAGGCCGCAGTCGCCCATGCGGTGCCAGACCTCGGCGCGGGGCGTCGAGGAGGCGGAAGGCGGGAGGTGGGAGGCGGGAGGAGTGGATCTGGCGTCGAAGATTTTCGCCGCTGCCGTGGCCTCGGGCAGGGCATCGTACTCGCGGGTGACCACCGGCCCACGGACGATGATCTCACCGATCTCGTCGGGCGAAAGCGTCCGGGCCTCGGTCAGGCGCGCGAGGGGCTCGTCGGAGATCGCGATGATCCGCACCTCGATCCCCGGCAGGGGGCGCCCGACGCAGGTGCCCTGCGGTTGGGCGAGCAGCGGCAGCGCCTCGGCGGCGGAGATGCTGGCGACGGGCAGCGCCTCGGTGGCGCCGTAAGGGCTGTGCATCTGGCCGGCGGGAAGCCACGCGGTTGAGCTTTGCCAGAGCGCGGCGGGGACAGGAGCGCCGGCGCAGAGGACCCGGCGGAGTGAGGGCAGGGTGATGCCTTGGTCGCGGCAGTGGGTGCCGATCTTTGTCCACAGGGTCGGCGAGCCGAAGGAGTTGGTGACTTTTTCCTGCTGGATGGCCTGCGCGATCTTGGCGGGGTCCACCGTGGCGGGGCGGCTGGGGTCGATCTCCGGCACGATGGTGGTCATGCCCAGCGCGGGATTGAAGAGGGCGAAGATCGGCAGCATCGGCAGGTCGATCTCGCCGGGCTGGATCCCGTAGGTTTCACGAATCAACTGCACCTGCGCCTCGAACATGCCGTGTTCGTAGCAGACCCCCTTGGGTGCGCCGGTGGAGCCACTCGTGAACAGCACGGCGGCGAGGTCCGCGGCCGTGTTGCTCGCGATTTCAAATTTCAAATTTGAGATTTGAGATTGGGCGGTGAGGCGGGCCGTGAGGGAGCCGCTGACGGGGACGGTGATCTCCACGGAACGGAAGGAGCCGCGGAAGAGATGTCGCACGAGGCGGGCCATCGGGATCCCGACGAGGGCGCGGGGGCGGGAGCGGGCGACGCAGGCGAGGAAACTTTTCAGGCCCATGCCGGGGTCGATGATGATCGGCACCGCGCCCAGCTGGAAGAGGCCGAAGGTGGCCGCGATCAACGGGAGTCCCGGGCGGACCATCACGAGCGTGCGATCGCCGCGGCGCACGCCGTGCGCCTGCAGCCGCGCGGTCCAGGCGTCGGCCTCGGCGGCGAGTTCGCGGAAACTGAGGCTCAGGTAGTCGATCGCGCCGGCGGCGGTCCTCCCACGCGGAATCTTGAGCGCGGGCGTGTCCGGCTGGCTCGCCGCCATGAGCCGGAGGTGTCGCGCGATGTTGGCGTCAGCCGGGGTAGGCACGTCGGGATGGCGGGGGTCCGTGGCGCCCGGCCGGCTCAAGTCTGGAGCGAAGGCGATGCGCGCAGGAGGTCCGCCTGCCAGCGCAGCAGGTTGGCGTCGAGCTGGTCGGGGTCGCGGGCGATTTGGGCCAACTGGGCGCGGTTGGCGATGAGGGTGGCCTCGATGCCGAGCTTGGTGGCGATGGCGTCGCGGTCGGCCTTGATGCGGTCGAGCCGTGCCAGCTCGGTGTTGTTGAGCGGATTGAAGCGGGTGTCGCGCGCGGGGCGCCGCGGCAGGGTGGCGGGATCCTTGTCGAAGCCGGCGCGGACGGCGGCGGCGAGCGAGGGGAAGATGCGGTCGTGCCGCCGGCCGAGCTGGATCGGCTGGAGGATGGCCTCAGCGGTGGCGTTCTCCTCCCCGGAGTCGTAGGCGACCTGGAGAAGAAACTCATTCGAGCAGACCTTGAAGGGCGGCACGTCGAGGCGCTGGGCTTGGGACTCGCGCCAATGCCAGATGGCATGGAGCACGGTGAGGCTGACGCCGCGCAGACGCTCGGACTTGCCGATGCGCCAGTCGTGTTCCGTGGCCGGGGCGAACCCGGCGGTGCCGGCCTCGATCTGCGCCTCGCATTGCTGCTTCAGCCAGCCGTCGCGGCCCTTGTTTTTGAGCTCGCGCATCAGGATGTCGCGCAGGGCCGGGAGGTGCCAGACGTCGAGCGCGGCGTAATGGAGAAGCTTGGGGGTGATGGGGCGCTTGGACCAGTTGGCCTTCTGGCCGGACTTGTCGAGGGAGACGCCGAAATGCTCCTCGAGCAGAGCGGCCAGGCCGAAGCGGGACCGGCCGAGCAGCTGGGCGGCGAGCATGGTGTCGAAGACGCTGTGCGCGCGGAAACCGCAGAGGTCGTGGAGCAGGCGCAGGTCGAAGTCGCTGCCGTGCATCACGAGGTGCTTGCGGGCGAGGATCGGCCAGAGCGGCTTGAGGTCCATGCCCGGGGCGAGCACGTCGATCAGGAAAACGCGCCCTTCGACCAGGAACTGCAGGAGGCAGACCCGGTTGCGGTAGTGGTACATGTTGTCCGCCTCGGTATCGAGGGAGACCTCATCGACCTGCCCGAGTGCGGCGAGGAAGGGCGCGAGGGCGTCGGGGCTGTCCACCATCTCGAAGGAGACGGGGCGGGCGGCTGCTTTGGGTCCGGGGGCGGCGTTGGCGCCAAACAGTCGGCGGACTGAGCCGGGGATAAACCGGGAAATCATGCGGAACGGCCGGCTGGGCTTGCGGGAAGGGTCATTGGGGCCATTTCAACCGCACAAGCCGCCGCCGATCAATTCCGGAAGCGAGCCGCCGAAATCTTTCTTGTGACTTTCCGGTCTTTATTGGCCATCTTGCTCCCATGAAAGTCGTTGTGCTCTGCTCCGGCGGGATGGATTCGGTGACCGCGCTCCATTGGGCGGCGCGGGAGCACGACGTACAGGGGGTGGTGAGCTTCGATTACGGCTCAAAGCACAACCCCCGCGAACTGCCCTTCGCGGCGGAGCAGGCGGCCCGGCTCGGGGTGCGGCATGAGGCGGTGGCGCTGCCGTTCATCGGCCAGTTGTTCGCCTCGGACCTGCTGGCCGGCGGCGGCCCGGTGCCGGACGGGCATTATGCGGACGAGAACATGCGGCGGACGGTGGTGCCGTTCCGCAACGCGATCATGCTCTCGATTGCGGCGGGCTTCGCCGAGAGCACCGGGGCGGAGGGCCTCGTGATCGCGGCGCACGCGGGGGACCATACGATCTACCCGGACTGCCGGGAGGATTTCATGCAGGCGATGGGCGACGCGATGCGGCTCGGCACCTACGCGGGGATCCGGCTGCTGCGGCCCTTCATCGCGCTGGACAAGGCGGCGATTGCCCGGGAAGGCGCCCGGCTGGGGGTGGACTTTTCGCGGACATATTCCTGCTACAAGGGCGGCGCGATCCATTGCGGCACCTGCGGCACCTGCGTGGAGCGCCGGGAGGCGTTTGCGCTGGCGGGGCTGAAGGACCCGACGGAGTATGCGTCAACGGCGGCGCTGCCGAAAGGGCCGGAGCTGAAAACATCGGGCTTGTAGGTCCCAGGGGACCTAGAGGGCTTATGACCGGTCACAGTCCAACATGCTAATCTCCGAGATTTTCTACTCCTTGCAGGGTGAAGGTTCCCTTACCGGGGTGCCCTCGGTCTTTGTGCGGACGAGCGGCTGCAACCTGCGCTGCACGTGGTGCGACACGCCCTATGCGTCATGGAATCCCGAGGGTGAGCCGCGTACGGTCGACGCGATCGTGGCCGAGGTGCAGGGTCACCGCACGGCGCGGCATGTGGTGCTGACCGGCGGCGAACCGATGATCGCCAAGGAGATTTCCGTGCTGGCGGCCGAGCTCAAGATGCTGGGTTACCACATCACGATCGAGACGGCGGGCACTGTGCCACCGGCCGGCATCGCCTGTGACCTCGGGTCCATTTCGCCGAAATTGCTGAACTCGACGCCGCAGCAGGCGGAGCACGCGGCGTGGCGGAAAAAGCACGAGGCGATCCGCTGGCAGCCGGCGGTGGTGCGCGCGTGGCTCGAGGCCTGTCCCTGGCAGCTCAAGTTCGTGGTGACGGCGCCGGGCGACGTCGACGAACTTGAGGGGATGCTGGATTCGCTCGGCCGCGAGGTTCCGCGGCACCAGGTTTTCCTCATGCCGGAGTCGACCACGGCGGCGCGCCAGCACGAGCGCGCCGGCTGGCTGAGCGAGCTGTGCAAGGCGCGCGGGTTCCGTTACGCGCACCGGCTCCACCTTGACCTGTACGGCAACCGCCGCGGCACATGAGCGCATCCGCCCCGAACCCGGCGCCAGCGCCCGGGCGGCGGCCCCATCCGCCGGTCCGGAAGCTCTCGGAGGAACTGCGCCTGCTGCAGGAGCGCGCGAAGACCGAGGAGATCACGGCGCGGACGGTGATCGTGGCTCTCGGGGGGCGCGCCTATTCGCTGCTGCTGATCCTGCTCGCGCTGCCGTTCATCACTCCGATTCCGCTGCCGGGCCTGTCGACGCCCTTCGGCCTCGCGATCGTCCTGATCGCGCTGCGGCTGACGCTCGGGCAGCGTCCGTGGCTGCCGAAGACGTTCCAGCGCCGGGTGCTGCCGCCGAAATTCTTCGACCAGCTCATGCGGTTCGCGGGACGGATCATCGCCGGGTTTGAAAAACTGCTGCGTCCGCGCCTGGCGCTCCTCACCGATTACGGCTGGCAGCGTCAGGCCCACGCGGGCCTGATGATGATCTCGGGCCTGGCGCTGCTTCTCCCGCTGCCGATCCCGTTCACTAATTCGTTTCCGGCGTGGGTGGTGGTGCTGATGGCGGGCGGCCTGCTGGAGCGCGACGGGGTCTTTGTCACAGCGGCCTATGCGATGTTCGCCGCGGGCATCCTCTACTTTGTCCTCCTCGGCGAGGCCGCGGCCAAGCTGATGGAACGGCTCGGGCACTGGATCATGGGGTGAGTCTGAGGTAGGGCTGAGACGGTGCCTCAGCCGCGATGATATTCGATCCGGCGGACTCACCGAGTCCGCCCTGCCTTCGCCAGCGCGAACCATGCACTACTCAGTGCTTCGTCAGTTTTGTCCCGCAGCCGCAGTCGCTGCCGCAGCCGGGATGCTTCTTTTTCGCGAAGGCGCGGCGCGCAAGCCAGAGCGCGGCGATGGCGACCACGGCGAGGGCGAGCAGGGATTGGACTTCGGCGGTCATGGAGAGTGGAACGGTTCAGAAGCCGAGCCCGCGCCCGACCTGGTACACCAGTAGCGCAAGAATCCACGCGGTGCCAGTCATGTAAGCGGTTTGGAAGAGCGGCCATTTCCAGCTGTTGGTCTCGCGCTTCACGATCGCGATGGTGCTGATGCACTGCATGGCAAAGACGTAGAAGATCATCAGGCCGAAGCACACCAGCGGGGTAAAAAGCATGCGGCCGTCGGGCCAGCGCGCCTTGAGCAGGGCCGAGCGGAGCGGCGCGGTGTCGCCGTCGTCGGCCTCGGCGTTGAAGACCACGCCCATGGTGCTGACGAAGACCTCGCGGGCGGCGAAGGAGCTGATGAGCCCGATGCCGATCTGCCAGTCGAAGCCGAGCGGCTTGATGACCGGCTCAAGGGCGTGCCCGGCCATGCCGGCGAAGCTGCCCGAGAGCTGTTCGGAAGGCGACGCACCGGCGGGGGCCTTGGGGTAGGCGGAGAGGAACCAGAGCACGATGCTGATGCCGAGGATCACGGTGCCCGCGCGACGGAGGAAGATCCAGGCGCGCTCCAGCATGTGGAGACCGACGTCCTTCACGCCTGGCATGCGGTAGGGCGGCAGCTCCATGATCATCATCGGCGGGACGCCCTTGAGGAGGGTGCGCTTGAAGAGCCAGGCAAAGCCGAAGGCCGCGAAGGTGCCGAGGAAGTACATCAGGAACATGATGCCGACCTTGGTCGTCAGGGGCACCCGCTCGGCGGGCAGGAGCGCGGCGATCATGAGGAGATAGACTGGGAGCCGCGCCGAGCAGCTCATCAGCGGGGCGACGAGGATGGTGACCAGGCGGTCCTTGGGATCCTCGATCGTGCGCGTCGCCATGATGCCCGGGATGGCGCAGGCGTAGGAGCTGAGCAGCGGGATGAAGGATTTGCCGTTGAGTCCCACGCGGCTCATCAGGCGGTCCATGATGAAGGCGGCGCGCGCCATGTAGCCGGTGCTCTCCAGCAGCCCGATGAAGAAAAACAGGATCAGGATCTGCGGGAGAAAAATCACCACTCCGCCCACGCCGGAGATGGCACCGTCGGTGATGAGGTCGCGCAGGTCGCCCGGAGCCATCGAACCTTTGACCCAGTCCGCGAGCGCAGCGATGTGACGGTCGATCCAGTTCATCGGGTACTCCGCGAGGGTGAAGATGCTGACGAAGATCAGGCACATCACCGCCCCGAGGGTGATCCACCCCCAGATCGGATGGGTCACGACGGCGTCGATGCGGTCGCTCGGGCTCGGCCCCTGGCCGGCGGTGCCGGGCTGGACGACCTCGGCGGCGATCCGGCCGATTGCGTCGTAGCGCGAGGAGACGAGCGTGCCGGCCCAATCCATGTTCTCGGCGGACCAGCGTTTCTGCCAACCGGCGAGGATCTCGGTGGTGCGGGCGCTGAGCGGCGTGGAGCCGGCGACGCGCACGGAATCCTGGTCGGTGAGGAGGAGGAGGGACTCGGCGCGGGCGATGAGGGGGGATTTTGCGTCGTGCGCGACGAGCGAGGCCTGGATTTCCGCGACGGCGGGGGCAATGGCGCCGGGGACGTCCCACGCATGGCGCGAGAGCGGCAGGTCGGCGCGGCTCATGGCGAGCCGGAGCTCGATCAGGCCCTTGCCGCGGACGGCTTCGCAGGGAATGACGGGCACGCCGAGTTCCTGCGCGAGTTTGTCGGGGAAAACCGCCATGCCCGCCTCGGCGGCGAGGTCCATCATGTTGAGGACCACGATCACCGGGCGCCCGAGGTCTAGCACCTGGTGGACGAGGTAGAGGTTCCGCTCGAGGTTGGTGGCGTCGACGATGCAGAGAATGCGGTCGGGCTGGGCGGTGTCGGAGCGGCGCCCGAGCAGCACGTCGCGGGTCACGGCCTCGTCGGGCGAGCGGGCGGCGAGCGAGTAGGCGCCGGGCAGGTCGATGACGGTGAGTGGCTGGCCGTGCTGGGAATAGGCGGTGCCGACCTTTTTCTCGACGGTCACGCCGGGATAATTACCGACCTTCTGCTTCAGCCCGGTGAGGGCGTTGAAGAGGGTGCTCTTGCCGCAGTTGGGGTTGCCGACCAACGCGTAGACCGGAGCGCGCGCCGGGGCGGCGTTGCGCTTGGGCGCCGGTGGGTTGATATGCGCTGGCAGTTGCACGGCTTGAAGCAGGGGGGCAGGTCGCCGGCCGGTCAGGCCGCGCCGTCCGTAAGCAGCTCGACCTCGATCTGCTGGGCCTCGGCGCGGCGGACCGATAGGAGATAACCGCGCAGCTTGAATTCCAGCGGGTCGCCCATCGGGGCGGCGCGGACAAAGGTGACCACGGTGCCGGTGAGCAGGCCCATTTCGCGCAGCCGGATAAACGTGGTTCCGCTTTTTGGAAGATCCTTCACCCGGGCCCGGGCGCCGGGCTGGAGCGCGGAGAGATTCGTGGCGGACATCGGCGGAGAGGGCGACCGGCGCGGCCGGCTCAGGCCCGGCGCGATTCGGTCCGCGGAGGCACCGGCACGCGCTCCACGAGGATGTTCATGGCCGCCGAGTGATTGAGAGCGATCCGGGTGCCGTTCACCTGGCAAAGGCTGGTGGTCGTGCCCGAGATTTTGGTGATCAAGGCCGCTTCGCCGCAGCCCATCTCACGGAGCCGCTGGCAAAACCCCTCGTCGCCGGTGATGGCCTGAACACGACCGACGGCACCAGCGGGAAGCTGGCAGAGCGGCAGGCGGGCGATGGGTGAGGGCGCGGGCACGTGGTGAACAGGATCCACTTGAGACTAAGTTTCAATGTCAATAAGCATACATAAGGTCTTGTCGATGTGAGGCTGAGCGAGTTTGCCGCGGCCGCAGGGGGAGGTGGTCGCGGGTTTTCCAAACCCGGAGCGGCCTGCCGTCAGGCCAGGCGAGCACTCTGCTGGACGGCAACGTCGGCTAAACGGTAAAGCGATCCCTTGCTTGCAGAAGCCCCGGTCGCAGACGCACATTGAGGCGCAATTCAACCCCCCCGGCCGTTCCGGGTTTACCCCATGAAACTCCCCTCCTTGCGCCAGCTTTGCTGCGTCTTCGTGTTTGCGGGTGTCGCCGCCCATCCGACCCGGGCCGCCGAACCCGCGGCAACTGTTTATAATGTTCGTGCTTTCGGCGCGACCGGCGATGGCAAGACGATCGATTCCAGTGCCATCAACCGTGCGATCGACGCCGCGGCGGCCGCGGGCGGCGGACAGGTCCTGCTCCCGCCGGGAAATTACCTGAGCTACACCATCCGCCTGAAGAGCAACATCGACCTGCACCTCGAGCGCGGCGCGACCCTCATCGCCGCCGACCAGCCGGCCGCGGGCCAGCCCGGCTACGATCCGCACGAGCCCAACCGTTTCAGCGATCTCGTCTATCAGGACTTCGGCCACGGCCATTGGCAGAACAGCCTCATCTGGGGCGAGAACCTCGACCACATTTCCATCACGGGCATGGGCACCATCTGGGGTCGGGGCCTGCTCCGGAACGGCGGTGAGACCCAGGGCCAGGGCAACAAGTCCATCGCGCTCAAGCTCTGCAAGAACGTCGACCTCCGCGATTTCTCCGTGCTGCAGGGCGGCTGGTTCGTGCTCCTCGCCACCGGCGTGGACAACATGACGATCAGCAACATCAAGGTGGACACCAACCGCGACGGCTTCGACATCGACTGCTGCCGCAACGTGCGGATCTCCGATTGCACGATCAACTCGCCGCTCGATGACGCCATCGTCCTGAAGAGTTCCTACGGTCTCGGCTATGCGCGCTCCACCGACAACGTCACGATCACGGGATGCCAGGTCAGCGGCTACACGATGGGCACCTTCTTCGACGGCACCTACCAAGTCCCGGCCAACGGCGGCGGCACCGGCCGCATCAAGTTCGGCACCGAGTCGAACGGCGGTTTCCGCAATATCACGATCTCGAATTGCATCCTCGTTTACTGCAACGGCCTCGCGATCGAGAGCGTCGACGGCGCGATCATCGAGGACGTGACGATCAGCAACATCGCGATGGAGCACATCTCCAACCCGCCGATCTTCGTGCGCCTCGGCGCGCGTATGCGCGGACCCGAGGGTATTCCGGTCGGCGTCATCCGCCGGCTCAACATCAACAACGTGGTCGTCGGCTACGGCGCGTCGCGCGCCGCCTCCATCATCAGCGGGATTCCCGGCCACCCGGTCGAGGACATCAGCCTGAGCAACATCCGCATCCTCTACACCGGGGGCGACGGCCCGGCCGGTGTTGTCCTGCCGAATGCCTCCGCGGAACAGACCGCCGCGGCCAACCTGCTGGCCATTGAAACCGTTGCCCTGCGCACCGCGGTCGCCAACGCGCGCAATGCCCTGACCGCGGCCTCGCTGTCCGCTCCCAATGACAAGGCCGGTCTCACCGCGAAGGCCCAGACTCTTGCCGCGGCGGACCAGGCGCTGGCCGCGGCGCGCGCGGTTGGTTTTGCCAAGCTCCAGGGGGCGGCCAACAAATTGAACGCCGAGCAGAAGACCGCGTTGGTCGCGGCCAATGGCAGTCCGGCCGCCGCGCCGCCCGCGGCCGGCGGCGCCGGCCGCACCGGCGGGCGTGGCACCGGGTTGCCCGCAGCGGGCTCGGACCCGTTCGGCGTCCCGGAACTCGAGGATGTTTATCCCGAGCCGACAATGTTCGGAAATCTTCCGGCGTACGGCCTTTACCTGCGCCACGTGCGCGACCTGTCGATGGACCACGTCGACCTCAGCCTCACCAAGAGCGAATACCGTCCGCCCATCATGATGTACGATGTCACCGGTGCGCATTTCGAGCACATGCGCGTGCAGGCGGCCGCCGGTGTCCCGGTCTTCATGCTCAACAAGGTCACGGATTTCTCGACCGAGAAGTTCACGGGCCTCGCTGATCTGCACCGCGACAAGGTCGACCATGAATCCATTTTCGGCACCGGCCTGCCCGCCCCGGGTTCCACGTACAAAGTTGCCGCTCCCGCCGAGAATGTGCCCGAGAGCGCGAATATTCCGATCCGGCCCTCGCCGCGTCCGCTTTGATTTTCGTTTCACCATGAATCATCCGCTGTCCCGCCGCAGTTTTCTCGCGCTGACCGGTTCCGCGCTGCCCTTGGCGTTGGCCGCCCCGTCAATTTTACGCGCCGCGGCGGCGGAGGCTGCGCCGGCCCCGGCTTCCGTTCCGATGGGCAAAAAATATCCCATCGGACTCGAGCTGTATTCCGTGCGCGGCGCCCTGATGAGCGACCTGCCCGGCACCGTCCGGCAGGTGGCGAAGCTGGGTTATGAGGCCGTGGAATTCTATGCGCCCTACTTCAGCTGGAATTTCGCGCAGGCGAAGGACGTGCGTTCGTTGCTCGATGACCTCGGCATGCGCTGCTACTCGACGCACAACAACTTCAACGCGTTCACGACCGGCTTCGACAAGGCCGTCGAGCTGAACCAAATCCTCGGCACGCGTTACGTCGTGCTGGCGAGCGCCCCGAACACGGCCCGCGGACTCGAGGGCTGGAAGCAACTCTGCGGCCAACTCACTGAGGCGACGACCAAGCTTCAGACGCACGGCCTGACGGCGGGCTTCCACAATCACCAGACCGAGTGGGCCGCGCTCGATGGCGACCAGCGCATCATGGACGTGCTCGCCGCGAACACGCCGAAGGAGTTCATGCTCCAGTTCGACGTCGGCACCTGCATGGAAGCCGGCGCCGATCCGCTCGCGTGGATCAAGGCCAACCCCGGCCGCATCCGCAGCCTCCACCTCAAGGACTGGGCGCCTGGTGCCGCCAAGGATGAGAAAGGCTACCGGACTCTTTTCGGCGAAGGCGTCTCACCCTGGAAGGAGATCTGCGCCGCCGCCGAGGACTCCGGCGGAGTGGAGTACTATCTCATGGAGCAGGAAGGCAGCCGCTTCTCTGAATTCGAAACGGCCGAGCGCGGCCTGGCCTCGTGGAAGAAATTCCGGGCCGGCAAGGCCTAGGTTCGCCGCCGAGTTGAAGCTCCGCAAGGGGCAGAGCTGGAAATCACGATCACGGTACCTTGCGTCGGTCGGGAGATTATTCCGCGATTCGAGGTGACGCACGCCGTTCGCAACCTCGGACGTGATGAGTGGCGGGAGGTTTACATCCGGCGCTATGCTCAAGCCGGGGTTTCCACGGGGACCATTGAATTTGGAAGCCGCCCTTGGCCTCAAACGTGGAGCAATCGGCGGCGCCGAGTCCGCGAGCATCCGCGTCGCGAAGCAATTCCGGGCGAGTCCGAGGGGGACTCCGGTCGGGGGGGGGCTGACGCCAAGTCTGCCGATGGGAGTACCAACCGGCAGACCCTGATTTCTAAAATCTCAGGAAGTCCCGACTCACGCCTCCAGTGGCGGGCGGGTCGGCTCGGGCCAGTCGAGCCCAGCCTTCGCCAAGGCTACGGCGGGCTGGACCGATTTTCCCTTCGATGTAATCAACCGATTTAAACTTCCAACTGGGGCCTCGACGCTTCTGGCCAGTCCAGGTGGAAGAACTTCCCGCGGGGCTTGTCGGTGCGCTCGTAGGTGTGGGCGCCGAAGTAGTCGCGCTGGGCCTGGAGCAGGTTGGCCGGCAGGCGGGCCGAGCGGTAGCTGTCGTAGTAGGCGAGGGCCGAGAAGAAGGTCGGGGCCGGCACGCCGCACTCGGCGGCCAGCGACACGACCTTGCGCCAGTTTTCCTGCGCCTTCTTCACCGTCTTGGTGAAATAGGGGTCGAGCAGGAGATTCGCGAGGTTCGGGTTCCGGGCGTAGGCCTCGGTGATCTTCTGCAGGAAGGCGGCGCGGATGATGCAGCCGCCGCGGAAGATCTGCGCGATTTCGCCGAAGTTCAGCTTCCAGCCGTACTCGGCTTGGGCGGTGCGCATGAGCTGGAAGCCCTGCGCGTACGAGCAGATCTTCGAGCAGTAGAGCGCGTCGTGGATGGCGGCGAGGAGGGCCTTCTTTGAGCCGCGATACTTCTTCGAGGGACCCTTGAGGATCTTGGAGGCGGCCACGCGCTCGTCCTTCAGGGCGGAAATGCAGCGGGCAAACACCGCCTCGGCGACCGTCGGCGCGGGCACGCCCATGTCGAGGGCGTTGGTCGAGGTCCACTTGCCGGTGCCTTTTTGCCCGGCCGTATCGAGCACGATGTCGACGAAGGGCTTTTTGCCGGCGGGGTCCTTCTGCTTGAGGATGTCGGCGGTGATCTCGATCAGGAAGCTGTCGAGGATGCCGGTGTTCCACTCGGAAAAGATCGCGCCCATCTCGGCGGGCTTCAGCCCGAGCAGGCCCTGCATCAGGGCGTACGCCTCGCAGATCATCTGCATGTCGCCGTACTCGATCCCGTTGTGGACCATTTTCACGTAATGGCCGGCGCCATTGGCCCCGATGTACGTCGTGCAGGGCACGCCGCCGCTCACGGGCTGGCCGGGCTTCGCGCCCATGATCGGACGGCCGGTCTTGGCGTCGACCTTGGCGGCGATCGCCTCCCAGATCGGCTTCAGTTCCTGCCAGGCGGCAAATTCGCCGCCGGGCATGAGGGAGGGGCCGAAACGAGCGCCCTCCTCGCCACCGGAGACGCCGCTGCCGATGAAACGCAGGCCCTGGGCCGCCAGCGCCTTCTCTCGGCGGATGGTGTCGGTCCACAGCGCATTGCCGCCGTCGATCACGATGTCACCTTTCTCCAACAGCGGCACGAGTCCGTCGATCACGGCATCGGTTGCCTTGCCGGCCTGCACGAGGATGACCATTTTCCGTGGTCGGGAGAGCGAGCCGGCGAACTCGGCGAGGGTCTTGGTGCCCACGAGGCCGCCGGGCGTGCCCGGGTTTTCGGCGACGAACTTGTCGGTCTTTTCCGTCGTTCGGTTGTAGACCGAGATCTGGAAGCCGTGGTCGGCGATATTAAGGGCGAGGTTCTGGCCCATCACGGCGAGGCCGATGAGCCCGATGTCGGAGTGCTTCTTTGGCATGGCGGAAGCGGAGTTGGCCACAAAGCCCGCCCAAAAACCACTGAAAACCCCGCCTACATCTTCCGAGCGCCGCCCGCCTGCTTGCCGTAGGATCCCTTGCTGGGGAGGAACGGGGCGATCTGGTCCACGAGCGGGGTGAGAAACGCCGGCTCGTTGCGCTCGTAGACCCAGCTGAAACCGATGATCACCACGGTGACAAAAACGATGACGGCCAGGAGCACCTTGTTCAGCCGGGCGAGCTTGCGCAGGATCACGATCGCGACCACGAAACCGGCGAGGACGGCGGCGATCTTCAGCCACGTCATGGGCGGCACCTTTTTCAGGTTGTCGAGCGTCGTGGCGGCGAGCGGAAGCATGATACGGAGGAAAAAGCCGCCGGTCCGGCATGACGAGCGCAAACCCCTTCCGGGAGTCACGGCGCCGGCGGATAAATGGGATGGTTACCGCAGCGGCTCCGCTTGGGCGTGTTCACCGCGCGTGGCGCAGTTGATCCAGACGGAAGTGGCGCCTGGGTAATGTTCCTTTTTCCAGATGGGCACGCGGGCCTTGAGCTCGTCGATGAGGTACCGGCTCGCGCCGTAGGCCGCGTCGCGGTGTTCCGCCGTCACTCCGACCCAGACCGCCATCTCACTGATCGCGAGGGAGCCGGTGCGGTGGACGGCGACGATCCCCAGCACGGGGAACTTTGCGCGGGCCTCCGCCACGATGCGCTCACCCTCCTTCACGGCCAGTGCCGGGTAGGCCTCGTAATCGAGCCGTTCCACTGCGCGGCCGTCCTGGTGGTTGCGCACCCAGCCGGCGAACGTGATGCACGCGCCGGCCCGCGCCTCGCCCAGCGAACGCAGCAGCGGGACGGGATCGATCGGGATCTCGGAGAGGCGGAACATGGGCAAGTCAGCCTCCCGCCACCGGCGGGATGAACACCACGGTGGCGCCGTCGCGCAGCGGCGCGCTCCATGCCGTGAACTCGTCGTTGATTGCCACCCGCAGTCGGTCGGCTGGCAGGCTGAAGCCGTGTTTGGCCTGGAGTTCCGCGTAGAGGTCGACGGCGGTGGCCGCCGTCGTCGCGAGCGTCTCGCGTGCGAGCCCGCGCTGCTCGCGGAGGATCGCAAAGTACTGGACGTGGACGGTCTGGGTCATGCTTCCGGATTTGTTGCACACAGAGACACGGAGGAAAGCCCGATGTCTGGACCTGGCTTGGGCGCTGTGCTCTCGGTGTCTTTGGGTGAACCGGTTTTCATTCCGCCCGGTAGTGGCTCTTGCCGCCGGTTTTTTCCAGCAGGCGGATCTCGCGGATCACGATCCCGTGGGAAACAGCCTTGCCCATGTCGTAAAGGGTCAGCGCGGCCACGGTGGCGCCGGTCAGGGCCTCCATCTCGACGCCCGTCTTGGCCTCGGTCTGCACGCGGCAGTGGATGGTGACCTCGCCCTGGGCGTTCGCCTCGATCTCCACCTGGCAGTCCTCCAGCGGGAGCGGATGGCAGAGGGGGATCAGCTCGGAGGTGCGCTTGGCGCCCATCACGCCGGCGAGCACGGCGGTCTGAAAGATGGAGCCCTTCTTCGTGGCGATGTCGCCGCCCTGCAGCAGCGCGGCCAACTCGGGTGGCAGAATCACGATGGCCACCGCGTGGGCCGTGCGCCGCGTCACGGCCTTGTCCCCCACGTTGACCATGGCGGGGCGGTTCTTCGCATCGAGGTGGGAGAGCTCCATGATTCAGGCGGGAATGGACGCGAATTCAGGGTTTTGGTCGAGGCTGGTCTCGCACGGGGAATCGGCCCCGTTGCGACCTACTTGTCGTTGCCCTTCGGAAAATTGAACGACACCGCGGTGAAGACCTGGCCCTTGACCTCGAGGCGGGTGAGGACGCCGTCAAAGACCGGGGTGGTCTTGAGCCAGGCGGCCTCGGCCCCGAAGTGGGAGGTGTTGCCGACGGTTTCGCCCGTGGCGGTGCTGGCGATGGCGCGGAACACGAGTGTCTGGCTCTGGCCGGCGACAGTCGCCGCGATCTCGAAGGTCGGGCTCTCGATGCGGATGAAGTTCTCCATCTCGCCGTCGAGCACGTAGGCGGAGAGCGTGCCGGGGTCTTCCTTGACGAGCTCCACGTGGAAGGCCTCCTCGCCGAGCTCGATGGCGGTGCCGTCGTGCGGGGTCTTGTGCTCGTGGGCCTTGGGCGCCGGGGCCGCGGTGGTCCGGGGTTCGGCCTTGCCGCAGCCTGCGGCCATGAGCGAGAGCGCCATGAGGGCGGAAAGGAGGGCGGAGCACTTCATGGCGGGTGAGGTTCAGACCGGGGGAATGCTGTCGAGCTCCCGCTCCAGGCGGACGCGGCGGGGGAAGTCGGGGCCGCCGTCGAGCACGATGGCGCGGATCTCGCCGACGGAGACGTGTTCGTCGCGTTGCGGGACGCGGCCGAGGTGGCGGACAAACCAGGCGCCGACCGATTCGCGCGGCAGCCATTCGAGCGGCCAGCCGGTCTCGGCCTGGATCTCCCGCAGGGTGAAAGCGCCGCTGACGGTGATGGAATGCTCGGTCCGCTCGAAGATGGGGCCGCGCTCGATGTCGAACTCGTCGCGGATGTCGCCGACAATCTCCTCGAGCACGTCCTCGAGTGTGATGATCCCGGCGAGGCCGCCGGCGTCGTCGAGCACGGCGGCGAGGTGGCTGCGCGCGCTCCGGAACCGTTCGATCATCTCGGAGAGCGGGGTGGTGAGCTTGAAGCGCACGATGGGCCGCACGAGCGGGGTGAAGGGCACTTCGCCGCCAAGCGCCTGGATCTGCCAGAGCCACTCGCGCACCAGGACGACGCCCTTGAGGTTGTCGAGGCTGCCCTCGCAGACCGGAAAGCGGCTGTGGCCGGAAGTCTGCGCGATGCGGATGTTTTCCGCCGGCGGGCGGTCCAGCCAGAGGGCCACGGCCTGGTCGCGCACGCGCATGATCTGGCGGGCGGTGGTGCCGCGGACGCGCAGCGATTGCACCATGAGCTTGTTGACCAGGGCATCGCCTGGGTGGTGGTGCCGCGAGTGGCTGAAGACGTACTCAAGTTCCTCGGCGCTGAGGGTCTGGTCATGCGAACCGGAGGGCCCGAGCCCGAGCCAGCCGAGGATGCGGCTTGAACTGCGGTTGAGCACCCAGATGAAAGGAAAGAACGCGCAGTAGAAGACGATCAGCGGGGCGGCGACCCAGATGGTCACGGCGGTGGACCGCTGGATGGCGAGCCACTTCGGGCCGAGCTCGCCGAAGACGATGTGGAAAAACGTGATCGTGACGAAGGCCACGGCGAACGAGATCGATTCGACCGTGCCGTGATTCGTGATGCCCCAGCCGGCCAGCACCGGCTCGAGGTGTTCGGCGACAAACGGCTCGCCGATCCAGCCCAGCCCGAGGCTGGCAAGAGTGATGCCGAGCTGGGTGGCGGAGAGGATGGCGTCGAGGTGCGTGACCGCCCAAAGCGCGAGCTTCACCCGCCAGCCGCCGGTTTTCACGAGCGGCTTGAGCTGGCTGGTGCGGACCTTGATAAGCGCGAACTCCGCCGCGACGAAAAATCCGTTGGCGGCCACCAAGGCCAGGACAGCCAGGGTTTCGAGGGCGATGCCAAACACGTTCGTCATTGATTGCCCGAACGATACGGGATCGTCGCCGCGGCGCCAGTGTTAGATTTTCGGGCGCCACCCCACCCGGGCTGCGCCCAGCATTTCACGTATTACGTGAAAAGTGCGTACCGCGCCTGTGGGCGGCTCCGCCAAACACGTCACGTATTGCGTGACAGGTTAGGCAGAGCCGGGCCGCCTTACAGTTTTACGCTACGCAGGCGGAGGGCGTTGGTGACGACCGTGATCGAGCTCAGGCTCATGGCGGCGCCGGCGACCATCGGGCTCAGCAGCCAGCCGGTGAAGGGATAGAAAACGCCGGCGGCGAGTGGGAGGCCGGCGAGATTGTACGCGAAGGCCCAGAAAAGATTCTGCCGGATGTTGCGCAGGGTGGCGCGGCTGAGGTGCACGGCTTTCACGAGCGCGGCGAGATCCCCCTTCACGAGCACGAGGCCGGCGCTGTGCATCGCCACGTCGGTACCCGTGCCCATGGCGATTCCCACCTCGGCGGCGGCGAGGGCGGGGGCGTCGTTGAGGCCGTCGCCGGCAAACACGACGCGGCGGCCCTTCGCGGTGAGCTCGCGGACGAGCTCTTGTTTGCGCGCCGGAGAGGCGCCGGCGTACCAGCCGTCGAGCCGCAATTGTTTCGCCACCCGGGCGGCGGTCTCCTCGCGGTCGCCGGTTACCATCACGACGCGGAGCCCGAGGCGTTGGAGCTCGCGGATCGCGTCCGGCGTCGTGGCCTTGATGCGATCTGCCAGCACGAGTGTGCCCAGCGGGCTGCCGTCGGCCGTGACGCTGACGGCGGTTGTGGCATGGGTGCCGGCCCCGCTGGCGGGAATCTCCCCGAACGAGCGGCCGACTTCGATGCTGCGGCCCTGCACTCCGGCGCGCACGCCGGCGCCGGGCTCGGCGATGAAGCCGGTGGCGGCGGGCAGGGACAGGCCCTTGGCTTGGGCGGCGCGAACGATGGCGCGCGCCAGCGGATGTTCGCTCGGAGACTCGGCCGCCGCCGCGAGAGTCAGGAGTTCGTCGGCGGAGGCGCCTTCGGCCGGATGAATCCCAACGACCTGCGGGTGTCCTTCCGTGAGCGTGCCGGTCTTGTCGATGAGCAACGTGTCGCAGGCGGTGAGGCGTTCCAGTGCCGCGGCATCCTTCACGAGCACGCCGGCCTGGGCGCCGCGACCGATGGCGGTGACGAGCGAGACGGGGGTGGCAAGGCCGAGGGCGCAGGGGCACGCGATGATGAGTACAGCCACGGCGTTGAGCAGGGCGTGGAGAAAGCGCGGCTCGGGTCCGACGGCGAACCAGAGCCCGAAGGTGACGAGAGCGATCACGGCGACGGCCGGCACGAACCACGCGGAGACGCGGTCGGCGAGGCGGGCGATCGGGGCCTCGCTGTTCTGGGCTTCCTCGACGAGGCGCACGATCTGCGCGAGCAGCGTGTCCTGACCGACCCGCCCGGCGCGGAGGACAAAGGAGCCGGTGGTGTTCAGCGTCCCGGCGCTGGCGGAGTCGCCGGGGCCGCGCACGGCGGGCTCCGGTTCGCCGGTGAGCATGGACTCGTCGATCTCGCTCTTGCCCTCGGTCAGCGTGCCGTCGACCGGCACGTGTTCACCGGGCCGCACGCGGAGGAGGTCGCCACGTTGGACAGCCTCGAGCGCCACGTCTTCCTCGCTGCCGTTGGCCCGGAGGCGGTGGGCGGTCTTGGGCGCGAGGGCCATGAGGGCGCGGATGGCGGCATCGGTGCGGGCGTGGGCGCGTTGCTCGAGGATCTGGCCGAGCAGCACGATGGTCGTGATGAACGCCGCGGCTTCAAAATAGAGCGGCGGCCCGTGCCTGCCCTGCAGCGCGACGGGGAAGCGGTCGCCAAAGAGCACGGCGGCAACGCTGTAGAAGTAGGCCGCGCTGGTCCCGGTGACCGTCAGCGTGAACATGTTGGTGTCGAGCGTGCGGAGCGATTTCCACCAGCGCCCGATGAAAAACCAGCCGCTCCAGAAAAACACCGGCGTCGTCAGCGCGAGTTGGATCCAGGCGAGGCGCGCCGGGTTAAGGTCGTGGAACGTCGCCGGCGCGACCATCTCGCCCATCGCGAGCACGAGCACTGGGAGCGTGCAGGCCGCGGCAGCGTAGAACCGCGGCCGGAGAATCCGCTCATGGGGGAGACCCATGTACACTGGCGCATCGGCGGGCGCGGCGGAATCTGCGTGGGAGGCGGCGGAAGGCATGGGAAACGGTCAGAGCAACATACCGGCGAAACCAACGAATGACACGAAAAGGATTTCACCCACCGCGGGGTGCGGGCACCTCGCCCCGCGGGAAGATCACATGGTGCCCTCCGGGAAATCCATGGGTAACAAATACTGCGGCCGTCAGGCCTTCTTTTCGTAAACGCGAAAAAGCTCCGTCACCAGCACGCCGTTGATCTTCATGCCGGCGAGATTGCAGTTCTCGAACTCGACGTTGGTGAGATTGATGTCGCTGAACTTCGTGTCGCTGAGGTTGACGTCGGCAAACAGGGACTCCGCCAGGTTCACATCCGTGAACTGCGCCTCGTGCAGGTCGACGTTGGTGAACTGCGAGCCCGACAGGTACGTGTTTGTGGCGATGAGGGTTTCGCTGGTATTGGTGAGGTGCATGGGGGGCGGACGCTAGGTGCAGCAGGGCGCGAGTTTGATACCAGCCCGCCGAGGCATGACCAGCGCGGACTGGGTTGGGTGCGTTCCGAATCCGGTTTTGTTCGGGGAATCCGCGGCTAAACGAGGACCGGGATCGCGGCGCAATGCCGTTCCTGCGGCCTAAGCCTTCAACTGCCGCTCGCGGAGCCAGGCGAAGATCACCGGGGTCACGATTAGGATGTGGACGAGCGAGGAGAGCATGCCGCCGACGACGGGGGCGGCGAGAGGGCGCATGACTTCCACGCCGGTGCGGGTGCTCCAGAAGATCGGGAGCAGGCCGGCGACGGCGGTGGCGACGGTCATGACCTTCGGGCGGAGGCGGAGGCGGGCGCCTTCGCGGATCGCGAGGAGCAGCTCCTCGCGATCCAGTTGAAGGTTGGAAGTTGAAAGTTGAAGGTCGGGTGAAAGCGCGGCGCGCTTGGCAGCGAGACGCCGTTTTACGGCGTCTTCCAAATACACGACCATCACCACGCCGGTCTGGATGGCGGTGCCAAAGAGCGCGATGTAGCCGACCCAGACGGCCACGCTGAAGTTGTAGCCGAGCAAACCCTGCAGGATCACGCCGCCGGTCAGGGCGAAAGGCACGGCGAGAATCACGTGCGCGGCCTCGGCGGCGGAGTGGAACGTGAAGCAGAGGATCAGGAAGATGATGACCAGCACCGCCGGCATGATCAGCTGCAGCGTGGCGCGGGCGCGGAGCTGGTTCTCGTACTGGCCGGAGTATTCGAGCGTCATGCCGGGATCGAGTTTGACCTCCTTGGTGACGGCGGCGCGGACGTCCTCCACGAAACCGCCGAGGTCGCGTCCGGTCACGTTGGCCTGCACGTAGGCGCGGAGCCGGCCGTTCTCGCTCGCGATCTCGTTCGGCCCGAGCACGCGCTTGATCGTGGCGACCTGCTGCAGGGGAACGTAGGCGCCCGACGGCAGCGGGACCGGGATGGCGCCGAGGCGGTCGATGTCCTCGCGGTCCGACTTTTCGAGGCGGACCTGCACCGGCCAGCGCTCACGGCCCTGGATCGTGGTCGTGGCGGTGCGCCCGCCGAGGCCGGTCTCGGCGATGGCAAGCACATCGGCCGCGCTGAGTCCGAAGCGGGTGAGGGCGGCGCGGTCGACGGAGATCTCGAGATAGGGCTTGCCCTGTACGCGGGAGGGCGAGACGCCCGCGGCGCCGGGGATCTTGCTGACGACCGCCTCGATCTCGAAGGCCTTGCGCTGAATGGCATCGAGGTCGTCGCCAAAGATCTTCAGTCCGAGCTGGGCGCGGATGCCGGTGGAGAGCATCAGTACGCGGTTCTCGATCGGCTGGAGGAAACCCGCGGCATAGCCGGGCACCTGGGTGAGTTTTTCCGAGAGGTCGGTAATCAGCATCTCCTGGGTCATTCCGGGCCGCCACGCGGAGGCCGGCTTGAGCGTGATGGTGGTCTCGATCATCTCTGCCGGCGCAGGATCGGTGGCGGTGTCGAACCGGCCGAGTTTGCCGGCGACGGACGCGACCTCGGGGGTGGCGGCGATGACCTTGTCCTGCCAGGCCATGATGCGCTTGATCTCGGTAAGCGAGGTGCTCGGCACCAGCACCGGCATGAAGAGCAGGCTGCCCTCCTGCAGGGTCGGCATGAATTCGGAGCCGAACCCGCCGACGAGGCGTCCGGCGGAAGGCGGGAGGCGGGAGGCGATGGAGCGCGGCAGCCCGAAGGCGAGCAGGGCGCAGGCGGCGAGCAGCGTGGCGGCGCAGCCGAGGACCGTTTTGCGGTGCTCCAGCGCCCAGTTCAGGACCGGGTCGTAGATCGCGAGGAGGAAACGCATCAGCCAGTTGCGGTCTTCGGAGTGGAACGGGCCGCGCACGAGATAAGTGCAGAGCACAGGCACGAGCGTCACGGCGAGCACCGTGGCACCGAGCATCGCGAAGCTCTTGGTCCAGGCCAGCGGATGGAAGAGCTTTCCCTCCTGCCCGGTCAGCGTGAACACCGGCACGAAGGCCAGAATGATGATCGCCATCGCGAGGAAGATGGGCCGGCCGACCTGCTGTGAGGCCTCGAGCGTGACCTGCCATGTTTCGGCGGACGTGAGGCGTGAGCCCTTGGCCTTCTCGGCGAGCTCGCAGTGCCGGATGACATTCTCGGTCATCACGATCGCGGCGTCCACCAGCACGCCAATGGCAATGGCGATGCCGGTCAGCGACATGATGTGCGACTGGATGCCGAATTCCTTCATCAGGATGAACGCGATCAGGATCGAGGCGGGCAGCGGCAGCGTGACGATCAGGATGCTGCGGAAGTGAAAGAGAAACAGGACGTGCATCAGCGTCACGAGGATGACGGCTTCCCAAAGCGTGTGCTTGAGCGTGTCGATCGCGCGGCCGATCAGGTCGCTGCGGTCGTAGAACGGCTCGATCGTCACCCCGGGCGGCAGGCCCGGCGCGATCTGCGCGATCTTGGCCTTCACGTCCTGGATCACCTGCCAGGCGTTCTCGCCCGACCGCATCACGACCGTGCCACCGACCACCTCGTGCCCGTCGACATCGAGCGCACCGCGGCGGTAGTCGCCGCCGATCTGCACCGTGGCCACGTCGGTGAGCCGAATCGGCACGCCCTGGCGGACGTCGAGCGCGATGCTTTCGAGATCCGCGGCCGACTTGATCAGGCCGACGCCACGGACGATGAACTCCATGCCGTTTTCCTCAAGGGTGCGGCCGCCGACGTTGAGATTGTTGCGGGCGATCGTCTCCAGCACGCGGTCGAGCGTGAGCCCGAGCGCGCGGAGTTTGACCGACGAGACCTCGACCTGCCACTGGCGCACGAACCCGCCGATGCCGGCGACCTCGGCCACGCCCGGGACGGACGCGAGTTGGAAGCGGATGAAATAATCCTGCAGCGCGCGGAGGGATCCGAGGTCCTGTTTCCCGGAGGTGTCCTTGAGATGGTACTGATAAACCCAGCCCAGCCCGGTGGCGTCGGGCCCGAGGCGCGGGGTGACCCCGGCCGGGAGGAGGTTACCGAGGTAGTTCAGCCGCTCGAGGACGCGGGTGCGGGCGAAGTAATTGTCGATCTTGTCGTCGAAGATCACCGTGAGCAGCGAGAACCCGAACATCGAGTTGGCGCGCACGCTGCGGACACCGGCGAGGCCCTGAAGGTTGACCGAGAGCGGGTAGGTGATCTGGTCCTCGATCTCCTGCGGGCTGCGGCCCTCCCAGTCGGCGAAGACGATGACCTGGTTCTCGCTCAGGTCCGGGATCGCGTCGATGGGGACGCGGCGGATGGCGAAGAGGCCCCAGCCGAAAAGGAGCAGCGTGGCCCCGAGGACCAGCAGGCGGTTTTCGAGCGACCAGCGGATGAGCCGGTTGATCATGACTTGGGCGTGGCGACGACGGGCGACTCGAACTGCGCTTGGGCGTCGAGCAGCAGCGCGGCACGGGTCACGACCTTGTCGCCGACGGAAATACCCATGATGACCTCGACCAGATCATCGCCGCGCCGGCCGAGTACGAGCTTGCGACGCTCGTAGCCGCCGCCGCCCAGTTCGACATAGGCGATGGGGCCGGAGCCGGAGTCGAGGATGGCGGACTTGGGAATCGCGATGACGACCGGCGCGGGCAGATGCACCCGGCCGGTGGCGACGACGCGGTGCGACATGTAGAGATGCTGGTCCTCGACCTGGAAGTGAACGCCGTTGAGCACGACCCGGGCCTTGGTCGAACGCGTGGCCTCGTTGAAGTTCGGGTCGATGAAGGCAATCGGCTCGGAGATCGTCTCGCCCGGGATCACGTCGGTCGTCACATCCACCATCTGCCCGGCCTGGAGGAGGGGCATGTCCGTCTCATAGACATCGAAGAGAAACCACATGCTGGTGAAATCGCCGAGCTCCACGATCCGGTCGCCCGCGTTCACGTATTGCCCCTCGTAGGCGAGTTTGTACACGACGGTACCGTCCGCGGGCGCCCGGACCACCACGGTGGCCGAGGGCTCGCGGCTCTTCTCCAGATCCGCGAGATCGCCCGCGGTGAGGCCGAGCATGAGGAGTTTCTCGCGGACCGAGGCGAGCTCCGAGGGTGGGAACGCCTTGCCGGCACCCAGGTGTTCAACGTAGGTCCGTTGGGCCGTCAGCATGTCGGCGCTGTAGATGGTGGCGAGCTGCTCGCCCTTCGTGACGGCCTGGCCGGTGTAATTGATGTTCAGCTTC
>CAIYFD010000314.1 GCA_903925425.1 uncultured Opitutia bacterium
CGACGGGAAGGTCTATCCGGAGGTGGGCGTCTCGTTCCGCGGCAGCTCGTCCTACCGGATGGTGCCGTACGGGCTCAAACCTTCGCTGAACCTGAAGATCGACGGGACCGACAAGGAGCAGCGGCTGCTCGGCTACCGTTCGGTCAAGCTGCTCAACGCGAGCCTGGATCCAACCTTCCTGCGGACCTACCTTTACCACTATGTCGCGCGGCAGTACGGGCCGGCCCCCAAGGTCAATTTCGTCCGGGTGGTGATCAACGGCGCGAACTGGGGGATCTATGTCAACACCGAGGCGCTGGACTCCGACTTCACCAAGGAACAGTTCGGCTCGGGCAAGGGCGCACGCTGGAAGATTTCCAATTTTCCGCGCGGCCAGGGCGGGCTTTATTATTTCGGCGACAGCACGGCCGTCTACAAGGCGGACTACGAACTGAAGAGTGCGGAGGATCCGAAGGCTTGGGCCGACCTAATCCACCTCTGCAAGGTCCTGAACCAGACGCCGCCCGCCCAGCTCGAGGCCGCGCTCAAGCCGATCTTCGACGTCGATGGCGCGCTGCGATTCCTTGCGATCGACAACGCCCTGCAGAACGCCGACGGCTACTGGACCAAGGCCGGCGAATACATGCTCTACGAGGACAAGGACGGGGTTTTCCATGTGACCATGTGGGACGCGAACGAGACCTTCAAGGAGCCGGGCGGCCGCGGCGGGCAGGGTATGCTGGACCCGTATGCGGGCTCCAGCGACCCGCAGAAGGCGATGCTCTATTTCCTCCTGCGCGTGCCGGCCCTGGCGCAGCGCTATCTGGAATACATCCGCGACATCAACGAGAACTGGCTCACGTGGGAAAAGCTCGGGCCGGAGATCGAGAAGGTGCAGGCGCTGCTCAAGGACGACATCGCACTCGACCGGAAGAAGCTCTACTCGACGGATTCATTCTTCACCGGCGTGACGCAGGATTATTACTATGGTGGCGGGTCGCCGACTCCCCCGGAGTACAGCCTCAAGGGTTTCATCCGGGACCGCCATGCGTACCTGCTGTCGTATCCCGGCATCGCGCGGCCGCCGGCGGTTCCGGCCAAGTGAGTCCGCGCCACCGCGCGCATTCACGAGTGGGGGATCGTGACAAGGAGACAGGGAGGGTGGGGGAAGGGGGGGGCGGACTCACCCATTTGCCCTCTCACCTCGTCCCCTTGTCTCGTCGATTTTCAGAGACGCCACTCGACGCCGCCAAAGGCGCCGAAGCCGGTCGCGGGGTAGCCGTTCACAGGCTCGTATTGTTCGTCGAGCAGGTTCTCGAGGCGGACTTTGATCGTGAGGTCGGGCTTCGCTGGGTGGATTCCGGGTCGGGCGGAAGCGGTGACTCCGCCGCGATTGATCTGCCACGCGGCGTAGAGGCGGGCGACGGTGTAGTCCTCGGCGTCGATGGTCGCGAAGGTCCGCGCATCGAGGTCGCGGCGGCCGGCGGCGACACTGATTCCGGCGCCGGCGCTCAGGCCGTTCCGGAAGTCATGCCAGAGATCGGCGGTCCCGGATTGGCGCGGGCGGCGCAGGAGGCGGTCGCCGGTGGTGCGGTTGACGGTCTCGAGGTAGGTCGAGGAGATGCGGGCTTCCCAGCCCGCGACGATGGTGGCCTGGGTCGACCACTCCAAACCGCGAGTCCGGGCTTGGGCCACGTTGGCCACGGTAGAGGGGGAGACGGCGAAGTTGCCGGTGATCAGGTCGGCGTAGCGGTTCTCGAACCAGGTCAGGCTCGTCGAGGCGCTGCGGTTGGCGCTGTAGAGATCGATCCCGGCGTCCCAACTGCGGGCGCGTTCTGACTTCAGGTTCGGATTACCGACGTAGAACGGGCTCTGGCCGTAAAGATCGAGGAAACTCGGGGCGTGGAAACCCGTGCCGTAGCTGGTGCGGAGCTTCACGCCCCGGGGCACGACCTGCCACGCGGCCGAAAGGCGGCCGGTGGTGGCGCGACCGAAGGTGTCGAAGTCATCGCTGCGTAGTCCGGCGGTGAGGTTGACGGTGTCCGTCGGGCTGAATTCGTCCTGCGCAAAGAAGGCGAGGGAGGTCTGGTGGCGATTGATCGCGCCGAAGCCGGTGTTGCGGGTCTGCGTCGACTCGGCGGTGGCACCGGCCGTGAAGCGGTGGTGCGCGATCCCCGCGTAGGTCGTCTGGGCATCGAGCACGCCGCGGCGGTTGGTCGTGATGGCGGTGGTGTTAAAGGGCGCGCCGAATGAGGCGGCCGTGACAAACCGTCGGTCCTGTCCGCCGGCGGTGGCGTGCACGCTCCAGCCGGGGGCGGGCCGGGTGTCGGCGAAGACCGTGACCAGCAGGTTGTCCTCGCGGGTGGCGTCGTCGGTGTCGTTGGTGAAACGGCTGCCCGGGTCGCCGTACTCGCCGTGGAACCAGCGGGCGGTGGCGCCGACGTCGGTGGATTCGGAAACGCTCCGGTCGATCCGGGCGTTGGCGCCGGCGGTCCCGAAGGCGTTGTTGACGCGGTCATTGTTGGTGTGACCGGCGTTGAGGGAGAGATTGTAGCCCCAGCCGTTGGCGGCGCCGATCGTCGAGAATGCGCCGCGGACAGTGCCGAAGCTGCCGGCCTCGGTGCTGAGGCTCGTCTGGTTCGGGCCGGTGCCGCGTTCGGAACGGATGGCGACGACGCCGCCGATGGCGTCGCTGCCGTAGAGCGTGCTCTGCGCACCACGGGCGACTTCGAGGGAGGTGCCGGCACCGAGCGCCGCGCCGCCGAGGAACACGTTGTAGTCGGCATTGGCATCGTTCAGCCGGAGGCCGTCGACGAGGAAGAGCGTCTGGTTGGAGTTGGCGCCGCGCAGGAAGAGCGACGTTGTGGCTCCACTGGCACCCGAGGCGAAGAGCGGCGCGCCGGGCAGGCCGCCCAGCGCGGCCGCGAGCGTGTCCTGCTGGCGGCGGGCGAGGTCCTCGGAGGTGATCACATCGACGGCGGAGCCGATCGCGAGGGGATCGTTGGCGGTGCGCGTGGCGGTGACGACGACGGGGCCGAGGCGGACCGTGTCCGACTGGGCGGCAAGGAGTGCAGGCAGGGCGCCCGCTACGAGGACAAAAAGGCAACTCCGGGCGGAGCCGGACGTCGGGAGGAACGATTTCATGGATGTCTGCTGGTTTCGCGGAAGGAACAGACATCCGCCCGGGTGGGGAAGGACACCGCCCTCACGCTTCATTTTTGCGATGAAGTTTTCGCGACCGGCGCGCGCAATCGCACCGGCGCGTGAGTTTCCCGGGGGCAGATGTTCGGACTCCGCATGTGCACGTTGGGCGTTTGCCTCGTGTTTTTCCTCGCCCGCGCCTTCACCCCCGGCCGAGGCCGAAGATTGGCTTTGCCCTCGTCGAAGTCCCGCGGGTGCGGGACTTCGGCGGGTGCGGGTCTGTGATGCGTTACCGCAGCGCAACTGTGGCCGGTTCTCACGGCCTTCCCTGCGTCCCGGAAGTGAAAAGAACGCTGACGCGCCGACCGTGCTGGCGCCCCGCGACGCGGTCAAGGGCGCGCCGTGTCATGGCGGCGGAGGTTCCCTGAAGCTTTTTGCCCCAGAGGCACAGAGCTCACAGAGCCCGAGCCTCGTCGTTCTTAACCGCGGATTTAACGGATAAAACCGGATTGGGGGTTCGAACTCCGGAGGTTTTTTAATCACGGATTGCCCGGATTATTATTCCGGAGTCCCGACCTCGGATTGTTGGCTCGGAGTTCTGAACCCAAATTCGTGCCATCCGTGGATAAAGCTCCGGGGATCGAAATCCAACGAGGCGCGGGCTCTGTGAGCTCTGTGCCTCTGTGGCAAAACATCCGAAGGGCTCGACCCGATCCATGACACTCCGGACACTTGCCAAAGCCACCCTGTGCCCCGAGGGTTTCGCGCTCATGCCGAAGTCCGCACCCATCATGACCGAAGCCGAAATCGCTCTGCGCCGCACGCTGGCGGAGCGCATGGTCATTCTCGACGGGGCCATGGGCACGACCATCCGCAGCTACAACATCACCGAGGAACAGGCGCGCGGCGAACGCTTCAAGGGCGCGCCGAAGGATCTCCAGAACAACGGCGACATCTACTCGCTCACCTGCCCGGATCAGATCAGCGACATCCACCGGCGCTTCCTCGAAGCGGGCGCCGATATCATCGAGACGAACACCTTTTCCGCCACTGCCATCGGCCAGAGCGAGTTCTTCATCGAGGATCCGCGCGAGAAGGGCGGCCGGAAGAACCCGGCCTTTTATCAGGAGGTAATCGAAAACCGGTTTCTCCAGGAGCTGGCCCACGACATCAATTTTCACTCCGCCCGCCAGTGCCGCATCTGCGCCGATCGCGCGGCTGAGAAAACGGGCCGGCGGCGCTACGTCGCGGGGGCGATCGGGCCGCTGACCGTCTCGCTTTCGAATTCGCCGGATGCCGATGATGCGGGCTTCCGGGTTGTGACCTTTGACCAGTGCAAGGCTGATTACCGCCGCCAGGTGCGCTCGTTGATCGCGGGCGGCGTGGACCTGCTGCTCGTGGAAACCATCTTCGATTCGCTCAACGCCAAGGCCGCACTCGTCGCCATCGAGGAGATTTTCGCCGAGGACCAGGTGAAGCTTCCGCTCATGATTTCCGCGGCGGTCGGTCGCGGCGGCGAGACGATGATCTCCGCGCAGACCATTGGTGCGTTCTGGAACGCCGTGCGGAACCACCATCCGCTGTCCGTCGGCCTCAACTGCTCGATCGGCCCCGACCTGATGCGGCCGTTCCTCGCCGAGCTTTCGGGCAAGGCCGACACCTTCGTCTCCTGCTACCCGAACGCCGGCCTGCCGAATCCGCTCGCGCCGACCGGCTTTGATCTCGAGCCGAAGGACATGGCCCGCTTCATGGGCGAGTTCGCCGACAGCCACCTGTGCAACATCGCCGGCGGCTGCTGCGGCAACACCCCCGAGCACATCGCCGCGATCGCGCAGGCGTTCGAGAAGAAGCCGGTGCGCACCTGCACGATTGTGAAGCCCGAGCTGGCGCTTTCCGGCTCGCTGCCTTTCACGCCTGTGCCCGGGACCTACCTCATGGTCGGCGAGCGCACCAACGTCGCGGGTTCCCCGAAGTTCGCCAAGCTCATCAAGGCCGGCAACTATGAGGAGGCGGTCGCGGTCGCCCGCCAGCAGGTCGACAACGGCGCCAACGTCATCGACGTGTGCATGGACGATGGCCTGATCGACGGCGTCGCCGCGATGACACGCTTCCTCCAGCTCATCGGCTCCGAACCCGAGATCGCCAAGGTTCCGATCATGGTCGATTCCTCCAAATGGGAGGTGATCGAGGCGGGCCTGAAATGCCTGCAGGGAAAAGGCATCGTGAACTCGATCTCGCTCAAGGAGGGGGAGGCGAAGTTCCTCGAGCAGGCGCGCACCATTCTCCGCTATGGCGCCGCCGTGGTGGTCATGGCCTTCGACGAAAACGGTCAGGCCGCCTCCTACGCCGAGAAGATCCGGATCTGCGAGCGCGCCTACCGCCTGCTCGTTGATCAGGTCGGGTTCCCCCCCGAGGACATCATCTTCGATCCGAACATCCTCACCGTCGGCACCGGCATCGAGGAGCACAACAACTACGCCGTCGATTTCATCAACGCGACAAAGTGGATCAAGGAGAACCTCCCCTACGCCAAGGTCAGTGGCGGCGTGTCGAACGTCTCCTTCAGTTTCCGTGGCAACAATCCCGTGCGCGAGGCAATGCA
>CAIYFD010000315.1 GCA_903925425.1 uncultured Opitutia bacterium
CACCCGCTACGAGCTGATCCCCGCGGCCGGCGTGCGCGTCGACAAAATCGCCGGCCTCGACAAGAACATCGCCCTCGGCATGCGCGCGCAGTCCGTGCGCATCCTCGCCCCCATCCCCGGCAAGGCCGCCGTCGGCGTCGAGGTCCCGAACCAGCACCCCACCCCCGTCGGCATGCGCGAAATCCTCGAGAGCGAGGACTGGGCCGGCGCGAAGTCCGACATCCCGATCGCCCTCGGCAAGGACGTCTCCGGCAAGCCGCTCGTCTCGGACCTCGCCAAGATGCCCCACTTGCTGATCGCCGGCGCCACCGGCTCCGGAAAGTCGGTGTGCATCAACTCGATCGTCGCCTCGATCCTCTACTCCAAGAGCCCGAAGGATCTCCGCCTCCTGATGGTCGACCCCAAGGTCGTCGAGTTGAAGATCTTCAATTCGCTTCCCCACATGCTCATCCCGGTGGTGACGGAGCCGAAGAAGGTGCCCGCCGCGCTCAAGTGGCTGCTCGGCGAGATGGAGCAGCGCTACCAGCAGTTCGCCAAGGTGAACGTCCGCAACATCGCCGGCTTCAATGGCCGCAAGAAGTCCGCCGAGCCGCTCCCGCCGGTCGCCCAGGGCGCCCTCACCGGCGTCGATCCGCTCGCCGACGAGCTCGAGATCCCGGAACGCCTGCCGTACATCGTCGCCATCGTCGACGAGCTCGCCGACCTCATGATGGTCGCCCCCGCCGAGATCGAGACGAGCATCGCGCGCCTCGCCCAGCTCGCCCGCGCCGCCGGCATCCATCTCATCATCGCCACCCAGCGACCCTCCGTGAACGTCATCACCGGCGTCATCAAGGCCAACCTGCCCTCGCGCATCGCCTTCCAGGTCGCCTCGCAGGTCGACTCGCGCACGATCCTCGACGGCAAGGGCGCCGAGACCCTGATCGGGCGCGGTGACATGCTCTTCTCGCCCCCCGGCACCTCCCGGCTCGTCCGCGCCCAGGGCGCCTTCGTCTCCGACGAGGAGGTCCAGGCCCTGGTCGATTTCCTCAAGGTCAACGGCCCGCCGGTCTACGCCAACGACGTCCAGGCCCAGATCGACCGCGCCGCGAAGGAAGACGACCCCGATGCCGAGGATGGCGCGGGCGACGACGGCGACATGGGCGACGACGAGGATCTCTACCGCCAGGCCCTCGATGTCCTGAGGTCCACCCGCCGCGCCAGCACGTCGATGATTCAACGGCGCCTCCGCATTGGTTACAACCGGGCGGCGCGCATCATGGACCTGATGGAGGACAAGGGCATCGTCGGCCCGGAGAACGGTTCCAGCCCGCGCGAGATCATCGCCGATCTGGACAAATTGTGAGCGCCGGGCGCCACCCAATTTTAGGTTCTGGGTTTTGAGTCTTGGGTTTTGAGCGGGAGGAAAGTTCGGACCTCAGCGCGTCGATGCACCCAACCCAAAACTCCACACTCAAAACCCAAAAGCGGGCGGCGCTTCTTTCGTGGTGACATCCCCGCGGCCCACCCCTAACTGAATCGCACATGCAGACCATCGGCGAACGCCTTGAGGAAGCGAGGAAGCGTAAGGGTATCTCCATCCGCGAGGCGGCGGAAGCCACCAAGATCCGGGGCGATTACCTGCAGAAGTTCGAGAACAACCAGTTCGACATCAATCTCGCCGAGATCTACGTCCGCGGTTTCCTGCGTGGCTACGCGCAGTTTTTGAAGCTGCCGGCCGACAAGATCATCAACGACCTGAACGGGCTCGGCTTCGATTCCCGTCCGAAAACGCCCAGCCGCGAGGTCTACGGCCGCATGGACCTTTCGGTCGCCACCGCGGAAGAAATCGCCGCCTCCGCCAAGGCGGCAGGTGACGGCGAAAGCGTGGAGGCCGGGGCCCCCACCGTGCGCCGCACGGCACCGGCCTTCAACCGCCCGGCGGGCAGCGGCATGCCGCCCGGCCCGTTGATCAATCCCACGCTCGTGATCAAGGGCGGCATCGGCCTTGTGGTGATCGCCATCCTTTTCCTGATCACGTATTGCAGCGGCATGCTGTCCGACGGCAAGAAGACCGCCGACACCGCAACGCCGGCCAAGGCCCCGGCCGCGCCGATCGCCGCCGAAAAGACCATCCGCCTCGTCGCCATCCAGACCGTGCGGGTGCAGGTCAACGAGCGGAACGCCGATGGCACCGACGGCGCCGTCCTTCTGCCCAACACCGAATTGCGCGCGGGCGACAACCGGGTCGTGGCGTGGAAGACGGCGCTGAACATCACCGCTTCCGAGGGCGCCAACCTGCAACTTGAGGTCAATGGCAACCGGGTCGGCGTGGGCTTCACTGGCTACAAGCAGGGCTGGCTCCAAGCGCCCTGAGTCGGGTGGCGGTCCTCCGAGGAGGGCGGGCCCGCCGGGCTGGCCGCGATGAATACCACGAACGTTTGGCACGCAGAGACACGGAGGGCACAGAGCTCAAACCTTGGGGTTGGTGGTTCTGATTCCCAATCCCCTTCCGAACTCTGTGTTCTCTGTGTCTCTGTGTGAGACCTAAGTCGATGGATTGGAATCATCGCGGCGGACTCACCGAGTCCGCCCTACCCGCAATTGCCTGATCCTCACTGCAGCCC
>CAIYFD010000316.1 GCA_903925425.1 uncultured Opitutia bacterium
CACGATCCTTGGCGGAGGTGCCGGCACTGCCGTAAATGAAGCCCTGGATGTTACTCTGGGCCAACGCGGGGTTGGTGGTGAGGAACGCGAATGCCAGCACTGCCGGGATCGCGGAGACTGCTCGGACTAGACGCGCGCAATACACAAGACGTGAATGTATATTCATGGTTTTTGGGTTACTTGACCTCCATGCGTATTAAGGGGTGACGCATGGACAAACGGGGGTGCCAAGCTAGGGTGAGCCGCGGCGATTTTTTCCTGCGCATCGCAAAACGACAATGAGCCGAAATAGATCACATATAGCTATAGAGCGTTTGCCTGTGTTAAGTGCGGCAGAGCTTCCGCGCAGGGGCTCAACGGCTGGATGTTTGCCGGCTCGGCCGGCGGGGAGGCCGGTAAACAGTTTTGGCGAACGCTGTCGCCGATGGGCCCGCTGACGAGACCCTGCCAGCGGTTTCCGCGGGTGGGACTGACTGCGCCGCCGCCGGGGCCCGGAGGCGCAGCCTCAACCTGGGCGCACAGGTTCGAGGACGCGGAGCGCTCGCGCCAGAAAGCGACTGCTGGTTATCGCAAACGGCTCAGTTAGCACGTGGCGGCCGCGAACGCTTTTCGCATGCCGGTGGTAACGATGAGCAGGGTAAGGAGCGAGTTGATCGGCATCATGACCGCCGCCACCAGGGGGTTCATGTGGCCGGCGACGGCGAGCCCGACGGCGAGTAGGTTGTACGCCACGGAAAAAACCAGAATGCGGGTTTGGGTGCGCGATCTGATTGTGTTGACCGCGAACATCGCGCTAATGCCGTCAATGCCACGGCCGAGATAATAGAAATCAGATTTTTGCTCGAGCACACCGCGATGGATGACTGGGGTGCCGCGGCAGAGCGCGTGGTCGAAGGCGAGCGAATCGTTGGCACCGTCTCCGAGCATCATGGTGGCGTTGCCCTCCTGTGAGGCGATGCATACCGCCTTGTCCTGGGGGCTCAGGTCCCCGAGCGCGCTGGCGGCGGGGAGACCGAGTTCGGCGGCGAGGGCGCTGACTTTTTCCTGCCGGTCACCGCTGAGGATTCCGAGCGCAAAACCCGCCCGTTGCAGGGCGGTGACTTCGCTGCGGGCGTTCGACCGGATCGAATCCAGAAAACTGAAGCGGGCCAAGACGACGCCGTCGCGGCACAGCTCGACGTCGTGACCCCCGGCGCCGCTGTCCGGAATGTCATCTCGTGGATGACCTTCCCGGAGGGCACCGCCGGCCCAGCCGGGGCGGCCAAGCGACCACGGACCAAGCGCGATACCATAACCGACGGTCTCGCGGATTTCTGGTTTGGCGTTTTCAGCGGCCCGAGGCTCCGCCTCGTTTTCACGTAATACGTGAAATGTTGCGGAGCTGCCGGAGGCCAGGAGGTTCTCGAGCAGGCACTGGGAAATGGGGTGAGGGTTGTCGGCCACAAGTTCGAAGAGGGCCGCGCGGGCGTCGGGCGGGAGGGCGGCGAGGGACTCGGGATCACGCAGGACCGGGGTCTCGAGGGTGAGGGTGCCGGTTTTGTCGAAGACGATGCGGCGGATCTTCGCGAGCTTGGGCCAGAGGTCGGCTTCACGGACAAAAACGCCGCGGCGGCGCAGGGCGACCGTTGCCATCTCGTCGGCGAGGGGGAACGCGAGGCCGATGGCGCAGGGGCAGGAAACCACGAGGACGGCGGTGACGACCGACCAGGTCCGGAGGGCGTCGCCGGTGGCGAACCACCAGCCGAGTCCGGCGAGTACAGCGACTGCGATGATGCCGATGAGGTAACCGCGGACAATGTGCTCGAGCCGCTGCTGTCTCCAGCCGGGCCGGGCGCAGGGCTGCAGCAACCGAGCGAGCAAGGAGTCGGCCCAAGCTTCCTGGGCCTCCAGGACCACGCTCTCGCGACCGACGAACACCGCCCCGGCGGGAATGCGCTGTCCCGGCTGGAAGACCCGGGGTGCGGCTTCACCGTTGATCGAGGCGAGCGAAAAGGTCGCGGGGCGGACCTCAAGCCGGGCGGCCACCGGGACCGGCTGGCCGGTGGCGGCAAAAAAGCGCCGGCCGGCCGTGATTTCCTCCGGGGCGATCCTGGTGCCGTCCTCGGCGCGGAGCTGGGGAGGTTTGGGTTGGAGGCGCAGCAGGCGGCGCTGGTTGCGCTCGACCGCGGCCACTTGGGCCCAGCGGCCGATCAGCATCAGCAGGATGAAGGTCGCGACGAAATCGAAATAGACGAAATGCTCCTGCCCGGTGAGCCAGCCGTAGAGCGAACCCGCGTAGGCGCCGACGATGCCGAGCGCGATCGGGAGATCGATGTGCATCGACCCGGCGCGAAGGGCCGCGACGGCGCGGCCCAGAAAGTAACTTCCGCCCACGAGCAGGCTGAGCGTACCAAAGGTCATCGAGAGGATCCCGAAGAGGCCGGCATAGGCGAACGTGCGCTCCATCCCGAAATAGACCGGGAAGGCGAAGAGCATCACGTTCATCGCGAACGCGGTGCAGAGGCCGATGCGGCGCACGAGGGCGCGACTCTCGCCGCCGCCGCGGCCGCCGGCGGCGGGCCCGACGAGGTAGCCGAAGCCCTGGAGCTTGCGGGCGAATTCCGCCCCGGCGAATTCCCCGCGGACCCAGCGCAGGCGCATCGTGCCGAGCTGGGCGTTCACGACGATGTCGCGCGCGCCGGCCTGCTGCTGGAACAGGCGCTCGATCAGCCAGACGCAGCCGACGCAGGAAATGCCCTGCAGATCGAGATCGAGGAGGGGCACGCCGCCCTCGCCGGCGCGGGTCTCGGCGTCGCGTTGCGCGGTTTCCAGCCAGTCGTAGTCGCGGGTCTGGAAGACCGCCGGGTCGGCGGGCACGGTGACGGCCTCCTTGAGGCGGTAGTAGCCGTCGAGCCCGTGTTCGTGGATGAGCCGATGGACGTAGGTGCAGCCGGAGCAGCAGAAGCCGCTCTTGATCATCGCGGCATCGACCAAGGGTGCGCCGCAGTGTTTACAAACAGGTTTGGTGCGGTTCTCACGGTACGGCGCGGACTCCGCTCCGCGCCGGTTCGCCGGATCGGCGGCGAGCGGAGTCGCCGCCCTACCGGTATCTGTGTCCGTGTCAGGTATGAGCGTCATACTCATCTTCAGAAACAAATCAGGCTCGTCGGGTCGGGCCCGGCGAAGCCGAGGGTGGCGCGGAGGCGCCAGCCGATGACCAGGGCGGTGGTGAGGCCGAGCACGAGGCGAACGCGCCCGAGCCAGAGCGGCGAGAGCTTTTGACGCACCCAATGGAACTGGGTCTGCGCGAGCCAGAGCAGCGGCACGGTGCCGAGCCCGAAAGCCAGCATGAACTCCACGCCCTTGAGTGCGGAGCCGGCGAAGAGGGACATGCCGAGAAGAATGTAAAGTGGTCCGCAGGGAAGCAGCGGCGTGGCTCCGCCCATGACCGCGGCCATGGTGGTGTGGGAACGCCGGCGGGCCCAGCCTTGGACGCGGAAGAGCATCAGGCCGAGCCCGGGTACCATGGGCAGGTACCGCTCCCAGCGCAGGGCGAGGGCCAGGAAAAAAATGACGCCGATCCACGGCAGCCAGCGCAGGCCGGACTGCGAGACCCACGTGAGGGGCAGGCGCCCCACGCCGCCGGCTACGCCGCCGAGGACCGCATACGAGGTCAGGCGCGTGAGGTGGTAGACCGAGCTGACGGTCGAGGCGTCTGCCCGGTCGCCGCGGACCGGGAGCAGCATGCACGCCAGTGGCCCGCACATGCCGGCGCAGTGCAGGCTCGTGACCAAGCCCGCGAGAAACGCGGTGGCGGGGGAGTTGACGGCGGCTAGATCCATGGAGGGCAGAGGGCCGATGGCAGAGAGCAGAGGACAGATGATCTGTTCGGAGTGAGGGTCAGGGATTGGCGGGTTGGACTAGGTCTGGCTTCTGTCCTCTGCCATCGGGCGTCGGCGCGCGGGCGCCGACCAGTGGGACCTCGGCCACGGGATTGAGGTGGGCGACGGTGAAGAGCGTGGCCCAGACGAGGCCCTGGCAAATGAAGGCGGCGACGAACCAGAGCCAGAGGCGGGAGGGTTTTGCTTCTTTCATGGCTTTTTTTCCTCCCGTTCCTCCGCTTCGTGCATGAGGGCGGATTCGGGGCCGAGGAACTGGGCTTCGCGGTGGAGTTGGTAACTGCCATCCTTCTCGCGCAGGATGAC
>CAIYFD010000317.1 GCA_903925425.1 uncultured Opitutia bacterium
CATGCAGTGGCGCACCGGGCTTTATAGAAAGCAGGCCGAGCGCGCCCGCGCGCTGTTGCTCGAGGCGGGGGTGGTCGCGACCGACGCGGCCGAGGTTGCAACCTGGGTTTCGAAGACCGGGCTCAAGACCAACCCCGGCACGCAGGCGCTCGAGGACGCCGCCTGCCTCGTGTTCCTCGAGAACGAGATCAGCGAGTTCGCCGCGCAGCACGCCGACTACACCCGCGAGAAGTTCATCGAGATCATCCGCAAGACCTGGAAAAAGATGAGCCCCTCCGCCCAGCAGGCCGCGCTCGGGTTGGCGCTGCCGACCGGGATTGCGGAGCTCGTGCAAGCCGCGGTGGCTTGATCCAGTTTTATGTGGAAAGACGCAAACCGCAGGGAATCCGGAATCAGGTTCGGATAGTTTCCTCCTTTCCAGCTTTCCATATTCCCCACCCGTTTGTTCCCCGTTCGGAATTTACTCCCCCGTCCACCCTCATACCGTCCCAGCAGCCCCATGAATCCCAAAGACTCCCCGGCCCAGCCTGAGCGACGCGAATTCATCACCAAGGCCTGCGCCCTGACGGCCGGGGTCGTCGCGGTGGCCGTGCCGGCCGCGGCCGGACTTTTTGTCCTCCTGGATCCGCTGGGGCGCAAGGGCGGGGCGGGCGAACCCGTGCGGGTGGCCTCGCTGGAGGCGATTCCGGAGGATGGCGTGCCGCGCAAGTTCTCCGTCCTCGCGACCCGCGTCGATGCGTGGAATCGCACGCCGAACGTCCCGGTCGGCGCGGTCTATCTGCGCCGTGCGGCCGGCGGCGCCGTGCAGGCCTTCAACGTCGTTTGCCCGCACGCCGGCTGCTTCGTTGATTACGTGGACGACGCGAAGCATTACCTCTGCCCTTGTCACAACAGCACCTTCGAGGCCGACGGACGCATCAAGGACCCGAAGAGTCCGAGCCCGCGCGGCCTGGATGAGCTCGAGACGGAAGTGCGCGAGGGCGCCGTCTGGGTGAAGTTCCGCAACTACCGCGCCGGCGAGAAGGACAAGCTGCCGGCCTGAGTGATGTCCTAACCTTTTTAACCACGAATTTCACGGATGACACGGATGAGGAAGGTGGTTTCGGAAACCAAACCACGGAAATTTTTAACCACGGATTACGCGGAGACAGATTGTTTCCTTATCCGGTATTCCTCTGCGAAATCCTCGGTAACAATTCCGGTTCCGGAATGCCCGGGCTCAATCCGTGACATCCGTGGTTAAAAAGGATCCCGCTCGATGAATTCCCTTTTCAACTGGATCGAACAGCGGACCGGCGCAAAGAAGCTCCTCCACGAGGCCCTCTTTGAAAACGTCCCCGGCGGTGCCCGCTGGCGCTACGTCTGGGGCAGTACGCTGGTGTTCTGCTTCACGGTGCAGGTCATCACCGGTCTTTTCCTCTGGGTCGCGTACAGTCCGGGCTCCCAGACCGCGTGGGAGAGCGTCTATTTCATCCAGCACCAGATGACCGGCGGCTGGTTCCTGCGCGGGATCCATCATTTCACGGCGCAGGCGATGACCGTCCTGCTCCTGCTGCACTTGCTGCAGGTCGTGATCGACGGCGCCTACAAGGCCCCGCGCGAGATCAATTACTGGACCGGAGTCCTGCTGCTCGTGCTCGTCCTCGCGCTCTCGCTCACCGGCTACCTTCTGCCGTGGGACCAGAAGGGCTTCTGGGCCTCGAAGGTCGCGACCAATATCGCGGCGATCACTCCGGTCATCGGCCCCGCGTTGCAGCAGATCGTGGTGGGTGGGTCCGATTACGGTCACCACACCCTGACGCGGTTCTTCGCGCTGCATGCCGGCATCATCCCCGGCCTGATCATCGCGTTCATCGGCCTGCACGTTTATCTCTTCCGCAAACACGGCCTCACGGCCAAGGAGCCGCGCCGCAAGCGCGATGAGCCCTTCTGGCCGCGCCAGGTGATGTGTGATGCGGTCGCCTGCCTCGCGGTGCTGGCCGTCGTGCTGGTGCTCGTCATTCGCGGCCACGGTGCGCCGCTCGGCGCCCCCGCGGACCCGTCGGAGCAATTCTCCGCCGCGCGCCCTGAGTGGTATTTTCTCTTTCTCTTCCAGTTCCTGAAGTACTTCCCGGGCGGCACCGAGGTCTGGGGTGCCATCGTCATTCCCACCGTCCTGCTGCTGATGGTCGGTGCGCTGCCGCTGCTCGGCCGCTGGAATTTCGGGCACCGGTTCAACCTCGGGTTCCTCGGCGCCATGCTCGCCGGCGTGGCGTTGCTGACCTGGCTCGCCGTCTCGGAGGACGGCCGCAAGCCCGAGTACGTCGCCGCCGTGAAGGCCGCCGACTTCGAGGCGGAGCGCGTGCTGGCCCTCGCCCAGGCGCCGTCCGGCATCCCGACCGCGGGGGCTGTCACGCTCCTGCGGTCCGATCCGCTCGTGCAGGGCCCGAAGCTTTTTGTGCGTAATTGCGCGAGCTGCCACCGGTACGACGGCAATGACAGCATGGGTGGGCAGCCCAAGGACAAGCAGACGGCGTCGGACCTGAAGGGCTTTGCCTCGCGCGAGTGGCTCGCCGGGCTGCTCGATCCGGCGAAGGTCGACACGGCGAACTATTTTGGCGCGAGCAAGCACAAGGACGGCGAAATGGTGAAGTGGGTGAAGAAGAACATCCCGACCTTCGCGGCCGGCGACAAGGAGCAGCTCCGCCAGGCCTTGGTCGCGCTTTCCGCGGGGGCCGGCCTGAAGGCCCAGAAGGAAAGCGACGCGCGCGACGCGGGGATTATCACGGCGGGTGCCAAAATTCTTCCCGGTCACGACGTCGGCTGCATCGAGTGCCACACGATCATGGGCCAGAGCGATGGCGGCGAGGGCCCTGACCTGACAGGGTTCGGTTCGCGCCAGTGGCTCACCGCCTTCATCTCGAATCCCAAGCACGAGAGTTTCTACGGAGCGCACAACGACCGCATGCCGGCTTTCGGAGCCGACGGTCGCCTGACCGCGGACGAGATCGGATTGATCGCGGACTGGCTCCGCGGGGATTGGTACGTCGCGCCGTAGGCGCGACAGTTGCGCGCTCGCGCGCTGGTTCAGAGTTCAGTGTTCAGAGTTTATTGATCTCAAACCCTGAACTCCGAACCCTGAACCCTGAACTCCTTCCGCCGCCCGGACGCGGAGAGTTGACCGTCCCAAGCCATTCCGCGAAAACTTCGCAGTGCAGTCGGGCCTGTAGCTCAACGGTTAGAGCAGGGGACTCATAATCCCTTGGTTCAGGGTTCGAATCCCTGCGGGCCCACCATCCTTCCCGTCGGCTGCGGATGGCACGGCCTCGCCGGTCATCAATTCCCGTGGGACTATTTCGTGGTTACGGTCCGTCCTTGGGCGCGCGCCGGTCGAAGCCGGAGCGGCGGTCGGGCAGCTGGCCGGAGTCGTAGGTGGCCCGGGTCGTGCGGTAGTCCGAGATCCGGCGGAGGAGTTCCAGGGCGCGTCCGAGGCTGGGGTGCCCGGGGTTGCCGACGTGGAGCTTTCGCAGGAGCCAGGCGAGAGTGACGGCGTCGCCCAGATCCCGGTGTTTCTCGGGGACGTTCATGCCTGCAAGGATTGTGCCCAATTCCTTCGCGAGGTCGTCGACCGTGGTCGGGCGTCTGGGCGGTTGGGGCGAGCTCATGGCTGACGGAAGACATTTTCTGAATTTCGGGGGATCGGGTCAATCGCCAGTTCGTATCGACCGGACGGTTCCCGGGCGGGGGAAGACTATGGGGCAAGGCGACACGGTGACTGGGCGACGTCATCACCTTGTCGAGCTTCCTGCCCGCCGCGGCTCGGCTTGCCGTCCGACCTACTTCCGCTTCTGCTGAAAGCTCCCATGAGCCCCACCCAAAAAAATCTCCGGCCCCTGCGCCGCTTGCTTTGCTGCTTGATCCTGGCCGTGCCCGCCCTGCTGCAGGCTGCGGCCGCCACGAAGACCTACACCCTGGGCATGATCGCCAAGTCCCAGGGCAACCAGTTCTTCGAGGCCGCCCATTCCGGCGCCAATGACGCCGCCAAGGAGCTCGGCGCGAAGTACGGCATCACGATCAAGATCGACTGGCGCACGCCGAACGAGGAGGACGCCCAGAAGCAGGCGGAGGCCATCGAGCAGCTCCTGCTCGCCGGCGTCGACGGCATCATCGTCAGTGCGTCCGACGCGAACAAACTCAACGACTCGATCAACAAGGCCGCGGGCCGCGGGGTGCCAGTCGTGACGTTCTCGGGCGACGCGCCGGCCAGCAAGCGGTTCGTCTCGCTCGGCATCGACGACTTCAAGTGCGGTGAGCAGACCTTCGAGGAGCTGGCCAAGCTGCTCAAGGGCAAGGGCGTCGTCGCCGCGATCGATGGCAACCCAAACGCCGCCAACCTCCAGCAGCGCGCCGCCGGCTTTCGCGCCGCCGCCAAGAAATATCCCGGGATCAAGCTCCTCGACATTTACTACCACAAGGAGACCCCGCAGGACGCCGTGGCGAAGATCGAGCAGGTCATGCAGGCCAATCCTGATATCACGGGCTGGGGTCTGCTCGGCGGCTGGCCGCTCTTCACGGACAACGCCCTCAAGTGGAAGCCCGGCACCATTCAGTGCGTCTCGGTCGACGCCCTGCCCCAGGAGCTCGACTATGTACGCAGCGGCCATGTGCAGCTGCTGCTCTCGCAGGATGTCTACGGTTACGGCTACCGCTCGGTCGAACGCCTGATCGACAAGCTGCACTTCAAGAAGGATCCCCCGAGCGCGGACGACGCCAGCCCGCTGACCCCGGTCACGAAGGCCAACGTCGAGGTCTTCGCGAAGAACTGGGAAAAGTGGCTGCCGAAATAAGCGGCGAGACGCCGCTTATTTCAGTTTTGGGTTCTGAGTTGTGAGTTTTGGGTTGGGAAACGCTCCTCACCTGAGGCGTCGCTCCTGCTGCCGATATTGGGTTTTTAACCCACAACCCAAAACCCAGAACTCAAAACCGCGTCGCCGCCGCTAGGCGGCGGCGACGCCAGCCATGATCTCGAGCAGGGTGGCTTCGCTGAAGCCGGCCCGCTCGACTTCGCCGGCGAGGCGGCCTTCGCGCATGACAAGGATCCGGCGGCAGAGGCCGATCAGCTCCGGGAGCTCCGAGGAAATGACGAGGAGGGCTTTGCCCTCGGCCGCGAGCTCGTCGAGGAGCTGGTAGATCTCGGCCTTGGCGCCGACGTCGATGCCGCGCGTCGGTTCGTCGACGATCAGCACGTCGCAGTCGCGCGCGAGCCACTTGGCGAGGGCGAGCTTCTGCTGGTTACCGCCGCTCAGGCTGGCGATCGGCGCTTCCAGCGAGGGCGTGCGCACCCGCAGCCGGGTGGCGTAGCGGCTGACGAGCGCGCGTTCGGCGGCCCGTTGCACCCAGCCCGCCCGGGTGAGCAGGGGCAGGGCGGCGAGCGCGGTGTTCTCGCGGCAATTGAGTGGGAGTACGAGCCCCTGGCGCTTGCGGTCCTCCGGCACGAGGCCGAGGCCGGCGTTCATGGCGGCGGTCATGGAGCCGAGCATCAGCTCCTTGCCGCGCACAAACACACGCCCCGTCGCGGCGGGATCAAGCCCGAGGATCGCCTGGGCTACTTCGCTGCGGCCGGCCCCGACGAGCCCGGCGAGGCCGACGACCTCGCCGGCGCGCAGGGTGAAGCCCACGTCGGAAAAACGTCCGGCTGACGCCAGAGTCTCCACCCGCAGGAATTCCTCGCCGAGCGGGCGGGTCAGGTGGGACGGCGTTTGCACGAGCAGTTCGCGGCCGGTCATCTGTCGGACCACGCGCGCCTGGTTGGTGGCAGCGATGGCCTCGGTGGTGACGAAGCGTCCGTCGCGAAGGACGGTCACGTTGTCGCACAGCTCGAAGAGTTCCTCCATCCGGTGGGAGACGTAGATGAGCGTGATGCCGCGGGCCTTGAGCGCCCGCACGAGGCGGAAGAGTTCGCGGGTCTCGCCGCCGGAGAGGGAGCTGGTGGGTTCGTCCATCACGATCACCTGCGCGCCGCTGCCGACGGCGGCGGCGATCTGCACGAGCTGCTCCTTGCCGGTGGAGAGCGTGCCGATGATGGCGTCCGGATCAATGGCGGCGCCGATCTCGGCCAGCATGGTTTTCGCCCGGTCGTGCAGCGCCGCGCGGTCAACCCAGCCGAGGGCGTGGCGCGGGAGATCGCCGAGGCAGAGGTTTTCCGCGACGGTGAGGTTCGGGCAGAAGGCGAGTTCCTGGTGGACCATCGCGATGCCGAGGCGCCGGGCGGCGAGCGGCGAGGAAGGGTGCACGACCTGGCCGTCGAGCCGGATCTCGCCCGAGTCGGCTGTGTGCACCCCGGCGAGGATCCGGCCGAGCGTGCTCTTGCCCGCGCCGTTCTCGCCGATGAGCGCGTGACAGGTGCCGCGCTCCACCGCGAAGCTCACCCCGTCGAGCGCCAGCGCCCCGGGGAAGCGCTTCGTGATGTTTTGGAATTCGAGAAAAGCCACGGATTTTTTTGCCACAGAGGCACAGAGCTCACAGAGCCCGAGC
>CAIYFD010000318.1 GCA_903925425.1 uncultured Opitutia bacterium
CTGAAAGGCCGGACGCGTTATCCGCAACGCGCCGGTTCGGCGCGGCGGACTAGGTCCAGTCCGCCCTGCTCGTTTCAGTTGCCGCCCTCTGAACAACTTCAGTCCCGGTTTCGCCACCGCGTAGGCCAGCGCGTACCGTGCAAAGCCCTCCTTGATTTTCCGCGTCAGGGTGCCGGCCCCGGTGCGGAAGCGCGTGTCGTCGATCGCACCGACCGGAACGAGATCCTTGGTCGTGGAGAGCAGGAAACACTCGGACATCGTCGGCAGATCCTCCGGTCGCAGCATGGTCTCACGCACGCGCACACCGACCGCCGGCGCCACCGCGTCCAGCAGGCAGGCCCGCGTGATCCCGGCGAGGATGCCGGCCTCGACCGGTGGAGTCAGGACTTCGCCGTCGCGGACAAACGCGATATTCGAAACCGCCGCCTCCGTGATTTCCCCGTCGAGATTGAGAATCAGGACCTCATCGGCGCCGCGCTGCCGCGCCTCGCGCAGACAAAGGATGTTATTGAGGTAGTTGCCGGTCTTCCAGCCGGGGCTGAGGGTCTGGATCGGATTGCGCCGCAGACTGCGGGCGATCGAGAGCCGCAGCCCGTTTTCCAAATGGGCGGCCGCGAGCAGCGGGCACGGCTGGATCAAGATGACAAAGCCAGGGGCCTCGGCCAGCGCGACATCGAGACCGATCGAGCCCTCGCCGCGGGTCAGCTGCAGCCGGACATAAAGCTCGCCGGCATCGGGCACGACCTGCCGGTACGCGGTGACCGTGCGCCGGATTTCCGCGAGGATTTTCTCCTCCGAGAACGGCACCGCCATGAACAACGCCTCGGCCGATCCAAGCAGGCGGCGCCAGTGTCCCTCCCAGGCGAAGATCACGCCGTCATAGGTCCGCCAGACTTCATAGACGGCGTCACCATACAGAAAGCCGCGGTTGACCGGGCTGATGGAGGCCTCACGGGCGGGATGAAGGCGTCCGTTGGTGTTGGCTTGAATGAAATGGGCGGCCATGGGCGGACTTTGCGGGGCGGGAGCCGGCGGGTGCAAATCCGTTTCTACGGCGGGGTCTGGATCCAGTCACAAAAAAGCCCCGGCCTGGAGGCCGGGGCTGAAAATTTCGGCCGTGCGGAACGCTTACCTGCGCGCCTTCACCAGCCCGAGGGACTTCTTGATGTTGTGCACGCTGGGCAGCGAGATGCCGACGGCGGAGGCGATTTCGCCCCCGGTCTTCCCGGCGTCCACCATCGACTTCACCCGGGCCCGGGTGGCGTCCGTGATCACCGCACGGGCCCGGCGCTTCTTGCCGGTCTGTGCCTTGGCGGGGCCACGGCGGCCGCCCGCGGCGGCCTGCTTCACCGCCTTGATGAAATCTTTCACATTGGCGAAGCCGTATTCAGCCGGGAGGCCGGCGAGCTCGCGCTGCGTTTCCGCCAGCAGAGCCTGCTCGAGTTTCTCGAGGCGGGCCTTTTGGACCGCCAGTTTCTTGAGTTTTTCGTTTAACATACAATCCCACCTTGCTGGGTCTGTATATAGGCCGCAAGGCCCGATTTTATACGCCGTGGTTTTACCTAAACCGCGACGCCTGACGAAACGTTTAGCTATGCATGGTGCATTGCATAGGGAATCAGTTGCGACTCGACGGCATTACCAGATCCCGATCCCGGTCACTGCCCGGCGACTTAGCCGCCCCGCCTCCTCCCCGGAAGCGCGCTTGCCTCGGTGCACGCCGATCCCTTCTGCTCCGCTCATGGCCCGAATTCCGATTGAGGACGACTTCACCGACGTACTGCGCAAAGCCCAGCACGGGCACAGGATTTCCAACAAGGAACTGGCGGAGCGGGCCGACATCACCCCGGAAAACCTCGCCGCCGTGCTCGCCGGCCGCCCGCTCGACGCGGTGTTGCGCCGGATCGCCCGGCATCTCCGCCTCAACCCTGATGCCCTGGAGGAGTTGGCCCACAAACGCTGGTACCCGGTGCAGCCCGATTTCCCGCGCGGCTTCCTCATGTTTAACACGTCCTACAAGGACATGACCGTGAACAGCTATCTGGTCTGGGATCCCAAGACCAAGCAGGCCGCGGCCTTCGACACCGGCACCGACAGCACCGGGATGTTGACGGAAATCGAGACGGCCGGCCTCAGGCTCCAGCACATCTTCCTCACCCATACCCATCCGGACCACGTGGCCGGCCTAAACCTCCTCGCCACCGCGACCGGGGCCGAGGTCTGGGCCAGCGAGCTCGAGCCCAGCTCCCGCCCCGGCGCGAAGACCTTCAAGGAGAACGCGCACATTCATGTCGGCGCCCTCTCGATCAAGACCCTGTTCACCACGGGACATTCGCCCGGGCAGACCACCTACTTCATCAAGGGCCTGAGCTGGCCGCTGGCGATCGTCGGCGATTCACTTTTTTCCTGCTCCATGGGCAGCAGCACCAACGGTTTCATCGAGCAGCTCGGCAACAACCGCACCAAGATCTTCAGCCTGCCGAAGGACACCGTGCTCGCCTGCGGCCACGGACCACTGACCACCCTCGCCCAGGAGAAGCTGCACAATCCCTTTTTCGTCCGCTAAGCGGTTGGGATGAAAATTGGCTCGCCGAGTCGTAGCCCATTGCTGAAACCGTCGCCCACCTTCGCCCCCGGCACGCGGGCTACGGCGCGGCAGTCTTCGCATAGCTTTCGCGATGGGTGAAGACTGGAGGCGCGGGCCGGAATTGAACCGGCGCATAGAGGTTTTGCAGACCTCGGCCTTACCACTTGGCTACCGCGCCCAAATCAGGGGGGCGAACTTGTGCAGCTTGCCGGGGCGGCGCAAGTATTGAAATTCTCCGGCCTGCGGGAATGAACCGTCGCCGTCTTTCTCGCGTGCACGGCGCACCTATTGCGCAACGCCCGCTGGCTTTAGCCGTCAGGCCAAGCAGCTTACTTCACCCATGCCCCCCCGCCCCTTCGCACTTCGTTCTCCGGTCCTTTGGATCGCCTGCTCCGTCACCGGGGCCCTGCTTTGCCTCGCGGCGCTGGCCTCAGGCGCCTCCGCACCAGCCCCTGCCACAGCCGTCACTTCAGCCCCTCCTGCATCGCCGCCGAGCGCCGCGACGCCGGCCGCCGCGGTGGTCTGGGGCGGACCACGCGCGTACGAGGTCGAGGAGCTCACTCCGATCATCAACCGCGCCCTCAAGGCCGGCGGACGCGACTTCGAGCGCGGCAAGTCGACGTTTCAGACCCTCGGTTGCCCCATCTGCCATCATTTCGGCGAGGGCGTGGGCGGGATCGGTCCCGACATCTCCGGGGTCGGCGGCCGCATGGGCACCGACGGCATTCTCACCGAGATCCTCGAGCCCAACAAATATATCAGCGATCTCTTCGGCACGAAGCTCGTGACCACCAAGACCGGCGAGACCTTCATGGGCCGGATGATCGCCAACGACGCGACCTACGTGACCCTCGCGCAAAACTACACCATCGATCTCGGTTCGATGACCGCCACCTGGGAAGGCGGCACGCTCGCCAAAATCAAGGTTGGTGATGTCGACACGATTGAGGAGTCCGGCGTTTCCCCGATGCCCCCCGGATTGATCAACGGCCTCAAGGAAGACCAGGTGGCCGACCTGCTGGCCTTCCTCATTTCCGGCGGTGACCCCGCGAACAGGATGTTCCGGACCGTGCCCGCGACGCCCGTCAAGTGACCCATCCCGGCACCGCGACCCGGGCTTTGCCCAGATTTCATCTAATAGGTGAAATCTGGGCAAAGCCCTCCACGGGAAGATCGCACGCCTTTTTTCGTTGGTCATTAGGCCTCGGTTGCTAGTCATTGGCCGACGCCCATGCCCACCACTGTCTTCACCATCGCCAACCAGAAGGGTGGCGTCGGCAAAACCACCACCGCCGTCAACCTCGCGGCCGGACTCGCGGCAAAGAAGATCCACACCCTCCTGATCGACCTCGACCCGCAGGCGAGCGCGACGAGCGCCGTGGGAATCGAGAAGCAGGAGGGCAAAAGCCTCTACGGGCCGCTGCGCGGCGAAGGAGTTGCGTTCAGCATGATCACGCCGACGGCGTACGAGCATCTCGCCTTGATTCCCAGCGAAGAGGACCTCGCCGCCGCCGAGATCGAGCTGGCCCAAACCGAGAACTACCTCGCCCGCCTCCGTGGCGTGATCGACCCGATCCGCAACTCCGCCGGCTTTCGGGTCATCATCATCGACTGCCCCCCGGCACTCGGCCTGCTCTCGATGAACAGCCTCGCCGCGGCCGACCATCTCCTGATCACCCTGCAGTGCGAGTACATGGCCCTCGAGGGCCTCGGCCAGATCCTCCGCAACGTCGAGCGCCTCAAGACCGCCGGCGTGAACCCCGGCCTCGAACTCGGCGGCGTGGTCATGACGATGTACGACGGCCGCACCAACCTCTCGAAGCAGGTTGTGGACGAGGTGAAGCGGCACCTGCCGGACAAGATCTTCAACACCGTGATCCCGCGCACCGTGCGACTCAGCGAGGCCCCAAGCTTCGGCAAGCCGATCTTCGCCTACGACCCCGACAGCCTCGGCGCCGAGGCCTACACCTCGCTGACCAACGAGGTGATCAAGCGGTTTGGGCTGAAGGATTGAACGGCTCCCGTCGGATTGGACCCGACCCGCCTCCGATGCTCCGCGCCTTCGACAAGTACCGCCATTCCTTCCTGATCGGGCTGCAGGGCAACCTCATCTACCGGTGGAACTTTGCGGTGCGCGGGTTCTTTTCCCTCTTCCACCTCGCCGTCGTCTTCATCCTCTGGGGCGCGGCTTTTGCGGGGAACGACCAGCTCGGCGGCTTCTCACTCAACCAGACGCTCACCTACTTCGTCACGCTGGTGATCCTCACGTTTTTCATCAGTGCGTTCAATGAGGACTACCAGATCAGCGAGGACATCCGCAACGGGCTGATCAACCAGTTCCTCCTCAAGCCGATCAACTACTTCGGCTACCGCTTCAGTATCTTCCTCGCCGCCCGGCTCGTCTCGGGCGCACTCATCCTCGTACCGCTGCTGGTTGCCTTTCCCATTCTCCACAGCCATCTGACTTTTCCCACGGAGGTGTGGCGCCTCGCGGTCGGGCTCCCGGCGATGGCGCTCTCGGCCATGATCCAATTCAGCATCGCCTACTGCTTCGGCATGCTGACGTTCTGGTTCCTCGACATCCAGGGCTTCGTCATCCTCTCGATGGCCGTGGAATCCGTGCTCGGCGGCCAGATGTTCCCGCTCGATCTACTCCCAGGCTGGGCCTACGGGATCGCCCGCTACCTGCCGTTCTACTACCAGTTGTATTTCCCCGCCGCGATCTTCACGGGACGGATCAGCGATCCCAACCTGATCGCCCAGGGTTTCATCATCCAGACCTCGTGGGTCGCGATCCTGCTCATCGTGAACCAAGCCCTCTGGAGCCGCGGCCTGCGCCGCCACACGGCCGTCGGCGGCTGATGCCGCCGCCGCGGTTTTGAGTTCTGAGTTCAGAGTTCCCAACCCAAAACCCAATACTCAAAACCGAACGATGATGTACTACTTGCGAGTCTGGGCCGCGTCGGCGCGTTACTCCCTCACCCGGGCGATGATGTTCCGCGGGGATCTCCTCGTCTGGTCGCTCGTTGAGTTGTTCTGGATGGGGGTGAATCTCCTCACGATCAGCGTCATCTACCGCCACACCAACTCCGTGGCCGGCTGGACGAAGTACGAGATGATGCTCCTCGTCGGCACCTCGATGCTGATCCAGCGCTTCCTGATGGGCTTTTTCTGGAGCAGCCTGTTCGAGATGGGCCGCAACGTCCGCTCGGGCAACTTCGACTTCACCCTCGCCCAGCCCGGCAACGTCCTGTTCATGGCCTCGACCCGGAAGCTCGACCTCGATGGCCTGATGAACGCCGTCATCGCGACGGCCGTGGTGGTCTATTCCGTGCGCCAGCTCGGGCTGCATCCGGGCCCGCTGGAAATCGCGCTCTACGTTTTCTTCATCCTCTGCGGGATCGTCATTCACTACAGCGTGCTTGTGCTCTCGATCTCCATGGTCTTCTGGCTTTCGAGCGCCCAGGGCGTGGAGGGCGGATACTTCTCCATGACCGAATTCTCCCGCCTGCCACGCCAGGCCTTCCAAGGCATCGTGTCGCGCACGCTCTTTGTCTACGCGCTGCCGGTCGTGATCGTGAGCAACGCCCCGGCCGCGACGCTCCTCCACGGATTTAATCCCGCCCTTACGCTCTGGCTGGCGGGATCCGCCGCCGTCTGGTTTACCGTGGCGATCTGGACCTTCCACCGCGGACTGCGCCGCTACTCGTCCGCCTCGTCCTGATCATTTCCCCGGGCGCACCACCCGGTCGAGCCACTCCGCCGCGATGTCGGCCACCTCGGGCGCGAGGGACGGCGGGAACGGACGCGGGACGGCCGGAGCCGGCGCCTGACCGAGCAGCAGTATGGGCAGGAGCACGGCGACCAAAACGCGAAGTACGCGCGGCCGGAAACAGCCGCGGGACGAAAACGGAGCGGAAGGCGGATGCATTAAATGAAAGGCGGAGCCTGAAAACGCCGGCGGGACGGGGCCGGCTCCCGTGTCCACCTCCCGAGGCAAGCCTTGCAGTTTCTTCGGTCGGTCGTGGAATCAGGGTGTGAGCAGCGCCACCGATTCCTCCCTCGCCGCCCTCCAGCAGCGGCTCGGGCACACGTTCCAGGACGTGCGCCTGCTCGAGCGCGCCCTCACCCATCCGTCGATCCTGCAGGACAGCCCGGGATTTGACGGCAACAACCAGCGGCTCGAGTTCCTCGGTGACGCCGTGCTGCAGCTCGTGCTCTCCGACGAACTCTTTCGGCTCTTCCCGCTCGAGCGCGAAGGTGGTTTGAGCCGGCGCCGCGCCGTGCTCGCCAACGGCACCTTCCTCGCCGCCATTGCCCGCGAAGCCGGGGTCGCCGATTGCCTCAGGCTCGGCAACAGCGAGGAGACGACTGGTGGCCGCAACCGCACTTCATCCCTTGAGGACGCGCTCGAGGCGGTGATTGGAGCGATCTACCTCGATGGCGGCCTGCCCGCGGCCAAGCAATCCATGCTCCACCTCTACGGCGACCTGACCGTGCGGCTCCAGACCGGCGAACCGGCGGATAATCCCAAGGGACGCCTGCAGGAGATCGTGCAGCCCGTCCACGGCAACCTCGCGCTGCGCTACGAACTCGTCGGCACCGAGGGCGAGGACCACGCCCGCATCTACGAGCTCGCCGTCTTCCTGCTCGACCGCCAGCTCGGCACTGGCCGCGGCTCTTCCAAGAAGCTCGCCGAGGAAGCCGCCGCCCGCGCTGCGTTGGAGGCGATGAAGCCCGCGCCGTGAAAATCGGGCCGACTTTCTTGATGGGCCGGTAGGACCCGAGAACGCTTAACGTTAAAGCGTTGGCTCCCATCCGGGCCTAGGGCTCGATCAGCCGCGCCGTCACGAAAATTAACAGGCTACGCTTCTGGATGCTTTGCCCCGCGGAACGGAACAGCCGCCCAAGGCCGGGAATGCTGCCCAGCACCGGGACCTTGTCCTCCACGCGTTTCACCTCCTCGCGGGTCAGGCCGCCCATCACCAGCGTCGCGCCGTTGCGCACGGTCACCTTCGTCTCCAGCTCCCGCACCGAAAAGATCGGTTGATAAAAGCCCGGCGGGACGGTGACCGACCTTCCCGCAGAGATCGCGAGGCTCGGCCCGCCGTACTCCATGAAGCCGTCGAAGTCCGTCACCCGCGGATTCAGGTCGAGCGTGATACTGACGCCGTCGTCCTCCACCCGGGGCGTGACCCGGAGTTCAACACCCACATGCCGCGTCGCGAAATCCTGCGGCGTGCCCGCGGTGATCGTCACGCCCGCCGAGCCGCTCCCGCCGGTGCCGCCCCCGGCGTTCGAGCCAACCTGACTCTTGATTTCCGTGTAAGCCTGCGGGTAGCGCATCTCCTGCGCCACCGTGATGCTCGCTGGCTGGCCGGAGAGCACCGTGACACGCGGCGCGCTGAGCAGGTCCGTACCCTGCTTCTGTTCTAGCGCGCGCACCACCGCCTCAACATCAAACTCGCCGATCACCGTCGAGATGCGCGCGAGCGGCCCGGCGTTCTCACCCAGCGAAACGGTGCCCGGTAACCGTGACGGGCGTGTGCTCGCGACCGGCGTACCGTCGATCAGGATCGCGTTGAGCGACTGTGCGCCGTTGAACGCATCGGCCAGCGGACGGGTGATCCCGGCCGATCCATAGGTTTCAACCGGCGTGTACACCGGCCGGCCATTCGCATCGAGCACCGGACTACCGCTCGCGGCATCCAGCAAGGGCAGGCCCGGCCGTGTGACATCCCAATTGATGCCCAGTTCGCGCAACGTCCCCTCCTGTACCTCGAGAAACTTCGCCTCGATCGCCACCTGCCGCACTGGCTTCAGCCGGCCGAGGATTTCTCCGATGCGGTCCAGCTGGCGCGCGGTCTGGGTGACAAAGATCCCCGCGCCATCATAGGCGAGACCACTGCCGGCAATACCCAGAAAATCCACGCCGGCGCGCTGCAGGAACGTCTCGATCGCGGTCCGCTCGGCCTCGAGCGAGGCCGGGCCCGTTTCATTAGCGGGATTCCTCCGCAGGAGCCCCGATCCATTCGGCTCCGGCACCGCACCCGTCAGCCGGATCAGCGTCCCGCGCGAAAGCGGGAAATAGGCCGGGCGCAACGGCGGCAGTTCATCGGCCCGGCGAATGATCACCGCATCCGCCGCCACCTCGTACTGAAATCCGACAGACTCCGTGATGAGGTCGAGCACCCGCCCCAAGGTCAGGCCCTGCAACGCGAGCGTCACGGTCGCCGCCTCACCGCTGGGATTCACCAGGACCAGGTTCACGCCGCGCCGGCCTTCCGTCGCCGGGTCGGCGGCGGCCGCGGCGGCCCCGAGTGCCGCCAGCGCCCGACCCAACTCCATGCCGGAAAAACTCACGCTGGGGAGGACGATCGTCCCGAGCTTTTGCGCGGCGATCCCCGGGGCGATGACTGATGCCGCTGCCGCGTCCGCCGCTCCCGCCGCGGGCGGCATGGTCCACGCCTCATCGAGCCACCCGAGCAGCTCGCGCCGAGTATCCGAGCTAAAATCCGAATTCTCCGCTGCAGATAAGCCCCGGCCTCCGATCACCATCCCAAGAAGGATCAGGAGAAGAATCTGGCCGCCGATTTCGCTGAGAGCACGGATGCGATCCTTTGGTCCGCGGGCATTCGGTATTACCCGTGTCATCCGCGCTGCCGAGCGAGGCGACAGAGCTCCCCTTCGGCGGTTGAAGACCCGGCAGGTTAATGATTTTTCGCCGGCGTTCATGATTCTGGGTCCTCCTCCACCTGCAGGTTAAGCTCGTCGTCGCCGTCGTTGGGCACCGCCACGGCGAGCCGGCGCAGCCGCGCGGAGGCGGGCGCGAGGCCGACACGCTCGACGAGGAATTCACTGGCCCCCACCTCGACGATCTCTCCCGCGAGCAACTCAATTGCCTCGCCCGGAAAACCTGCCGGCGCGATCAGGGCGGCGCCGATGCCGCTGGGCGCACGGACTGATTCCGCCAGTACCACCTCACGATCCGTCCTTCGGTCCCAGATCCGCGCGACAAAGCCCGGTGCGCTTTTTCCCGCCCCTTCGCCGGCCTCGGGCTCGAGCGCCCGCACGTTCAGGCCAAGTTCAGGCAAATCTTCTCCGCTCCGCGCGATGACCGGGCTGGACGCTCCCTCCGCCTCGAAGATTCCGCTGAGGTTCGTCCCTTCGCCGAAATGCCCGATCAGTTGCAGGCGGAACGGCAGATCCCGCGTCGCCACCAGTTCCACTTCCTGCCGCCGGACGCGCGGGACCTCGGCGTCTCCCACTCGGGCCGCCGCGGGGCGGTCGAACAATCCCGGCACCCCGGCTGGGGTGGCGGCCCACGAATAGCGTACTCCTGGTGTCTTTCGCAATCCGGCTTCGGGCTCAGGCGTTCCCGACCACTCTGGATCCTGCTCGGATGACACCTGCCGGGCCGCGGTCGAAGTCGCCGGCCAAAGGTTTGTCCGGGGGTGGAGCACACACCACGACCAGACCAGGCATCCGATCAGGACGATGCCCGCGCCGGCCGGCAGTAGCCGAAAACAATGGGGCAACGGGTTCATGGCGTCGCCTTGGCCAGCTTCACGTGCTCAACAACGATCGTGAACTGCGAGAGGTCGTCCCAGTCCTCTCCTTCCGGCGGGCGCACCGCGGTCTTCGGAGGTCCCGCCTCCTCCACCTCCACGGACCGGACGATCAGCGGGACCCCATACCCACCGACGCCGGCAAGGAAGGCCCGCAACGTCGGCGTTCGCCCGACAAATACGAGCCGCACCGCGGTGCTTTCGATGAAGCCCGACACCTTCGCGGAGATCCGTGGGTCGATCGCAAAGATGTCCTCGGATGCGCCCGCCTTGGTCGCGGCCGACATGTCGGCCACCCGCACTTGTCCCGGACGCTCCCGCTGCACGCTCCGCAGTTCCATCGGCGGCTC
>CAIYFD010000319.1 GCA_903925425.1 uncultured Opitutia bacterium
CTCGTGCAGGCTGTCGATCACGTCCTCGGTGCAAGTCGCTTCGGCAAAGTCCCGCACGAGTTCTTGCTCGGGGATCCCGTAGTCGAATCCGAAAACACCGCCGGCCGCCAGAAGCAGGCGGGAAAACGGGCCAAAGAGCCGCTCTCGGATCCAAACATCAGTCCGGTCTGGCGAAATTCCTTCGCGCTCAAGCAGCTTCCCCACGGTGAGTCGGATTTCACCACGGGCCTCCCTGAAAGATGCTAAACGGCGGTCCGCGCGCTCAATGGAGTTCAATTTGAGACGACGATGCCAAAAGTATACTCGAGCTCAGATGCTCGATGGTTGATCACAAAGCGCCATGGGACCGAATGCCCGCGCGGACCGCGCCGGCGGACCGAAGGACCATCAAGGCAAGGGCCGGCTCGAACAGGCGTATCAGCTGGGGCGGAACAGGGAACCAGCCAGCCCCGCCGCGGCTGGGCTCAAAAGAGCTCCGTCTGTCCAGTATAACGGACCCGGGCCTCGGCCGCGCTGGAGCGCATCTCCATTTCCTCGAGGAAATGGAACAATTCAGGGACCTGCGGGAGCGGCCGGGCCGAGGCCACCCGCGGCAGGCCGAGGTTGAGGGTGGTGAGCTTGAGGTTCTTGCGGATGCGGTCGGCATCGGCCGCAACCATGGCGCGGAAACGATCCGGCTTCAGGTCCGCCGCGTGGGCGATCACCCCTTCCAGGTTGCCGTGATCGGCCAGCCACTTCGCCGCGGTCTTCGGCCCCACGCCCGCGAGGCCGGGGATGTTGTCGGAGGTGTCGCCGACCAGCGCGAGGTAATCGGCAATCTGCGCGGGTGGCACGCCGAACTTCTCCGCCACGCCGACCGCGTCGAGGAGGCGCCAGCCGAGCTTCGGGTTGGCCGAGGGAGGAGGCCGCATGATCTTGATGCGGTCGCTCACGATCTGGGCGAAATCCTTGTCGGAACTTACGATCAGCACCTCGTCGCCGCCCGCGGCACGCGCCACGGCCTCGGCCGCGAGGAGATCGTCGCTCTCCACGCCATCCTGCTCGATCACCTGGCAGCCCAGCAGGCGGGTCAGCACTTTCACGGGGTCGATCTGCTTCTGCAGCGCCTCGGGCATTTCCTCCCGCTGCGCCTTGTACTCCGGATGGATCGCCAGCCGGTCCTGCGAGCCGCCGAGGTCGAAGAAGACGATCGTGCCGGCCGGCTTTTCCTGATCCTGCAACTTCCAGAGCGACTTCACCCAGCCATGGAGGGCGTTGGTCGGAAACCCGTCGGCGCGGTTGAGCTCCGGGATCGCAAAAAAGCAGCGGTACACCAAGTTGAAGCCGTCGACCAAAAGCCATTTCTCCATCGGCCGAGGAGAGCGAGCCGGCAGGAAGGTGGAAAGAGGGAAAGTGGTCGATTGAATCTGAACTTAAGAAACCGGATGTTTTGCCACCGAGGCACAGAGCTCACAGAGGACGGATGATTTCGGGTTCAAGAACCGAACCAAAAACAACGAGGCTTGGGCTCTGTTTCTCTGTGCCTCGGTGGCAAAACATCCGGTTTTCGATTCCGTCACCACCCCCTTTCCCGCTTTCCACATCCCAACTTCATCCAAATCCTGCCCACCCCCATGTCCTCCCCAGTCCAACCACAGCGCGAGCGTCTCACCGGGGTCTGCCCGGCGGCGCGGGGCGCGGTCGTGGCCGGGCTGATCCGCCGGCACGCTGCCCCGGTGTGGCTGGTGGTGACCGACGAGCTCAAGGCGGCCGAGGCGCTCGCCGAGGACATCCGCCTTTTCGGCGGGCCGGAGGCCGCCGACCTGCTGGTTTTTCCCGAGTCGATGCCGGACCACCGCGACATGCGGGAAACCTTCGCCGCCTCAAGCGACCGGCTCATCGTGCTCTCGCGCCTGCGGGCCCGCCGGCAGTTGTCCGGCGCCGCCGCCGGTGACCGGCCCCTCGTCGTCGTCACCACCCCGGCCGCCCTGCTCCAGTCCGTGCCCGCGCTCGGCGAGTTCGCCACCCGCGAACTCACGCTGGCGAAGGGAAAACCCCAATCATTCCAGGGCCTGCTCGAGCAGCTTGCCGCGCTCGATTACGACTGCGAGGCGGTGTGCGAGTCGCCCGGTCACTACGCGATCCGCGGCGGCATCATCGACGTCTACCCCGTGTCGGCCAACGAGCCGTACCGGCTGGATTTCTTCGGCGACACGATTGAGGAGATCCGGGCCTTCGACCCGGTGACGCAACGCTCGGCCGCCACGCTCGAGTCCATCTCGCTCTCGGCCTCGCCGCGCGTTCGGCTCGATCCCTCCCGCACCGGGCTGGCTGAGTATCTCTCCCCCGCCAGCCGGCTCCTGCTCGTCGAGCCCGCCACGCTGGCCGAGGAATTCCGCTCGTTCGACGAGTCGGGGGCGGGTTGGTTCACCGCCATCACGGAGCGGTGCCACGCGCTCCACGCGGTCGGCGACTTGGATGAGGCGGCCGGGCTTTTCGACGGCGCCGCCGGCGCCACGCTCGACACCGAGAGTCTCGCGCACCACCGGACCTACCCGGGCGAGGCACTGATCGCGCAGGAACGCCTGCAGGTGGAGGAGGACGCACGGCGGAAGTTCCTGCGCCAACTGGCCCACTGGAAAAAGGCGGGCGCCCAGCTGCTGTTCGTGGCGCCCAAGGACGGCGAGGAACAGCGCATGCTCGAGATTCTCCGCACCGAGGCGGCGCTGGCGAAACCGGCGCCCACCTTCCTCCGCGGCGCGCTCAACGAGGGCTTCCGCGTCACGTTCCGCGAGGGCGGCAGCCGGGCGCTGTTCGGCGGATTGCTTGCAACCGGTCGGGCGCGTCGCTCCGCGACCGCCGCGCTGGACGGCGAACCCGGCGGCGAAGGGACTCGCCGCCCGACCAACGAAACCGGACCCACCGACCTGGTCGTGGTCACCGAGACCGAGATCTTCGGCCGCCAGCGCAGCCGGCGGCCCGTGCTCAATCCCCGGGCCGGCGCCGCCCGGGCGCAGGTGGACCAGCTGCTCGACTTCGCCGAGCTGGTCGAGGGCGACTTCGTGGTGCATCTCCAGCACGGTATCGCCCACTACCGCGGGATCACGAAGCTCGACACGGCGCAGGGTCTGCGGGAGGTCATCTCGCTCGAGTTTGACGACAAGGTCACCCTGCACGTGCCGCTGCAGGAGTCGCACCTCATCAGCCGCTACGTCGGCCTGAGCAAGGTGAAGCCGCAGCTCGGCCGGATCGGCTCCGGCCGCTGGGAAAAGTCCCGCCAGGCCGCCGAGCGCTCCACCGTCGACCTCGCGGCCGAGCTGCTGCGCATCCAGGCCGAGCGGGAGGCGCAGCCGGGCCACGCGTTCCCGGCCGACAACGAGTGGCAGCGCGAATTCGAGGCGTCGTTTCCCTTTACGGAGACGCCAGACCAGCTCCGCGCCATCGCCGAGGCCAAGGGAGACATGGAGAAAGCCCGCCCGATGGACCGCCTGATCTGCGGCGATGTCGGCTTCGGCAAGACCGAGGTGGCAATCCGCGCGGCCTTCAAGTCCGTGCAGGGCGGCCGGCAGGTGGCCATGCTCGTGCCCACCACCGTGCTCGCGCAGCAGCACCTGAACAGTTTCCGCGAGCGCATGGCCGCCTACCCCATCGCGATCGAGATGCTGAGCCGCTTCCGCACCCGCGCCGAGCAGGCCCGCATCCTCGAGGCCGCCGCCGCCGGGCAGGTCGACATCCTCATCGGCACGCACCGGCTGCTGCAAAAGGACGTCGTCTTCCGCGACCTTGGCCTCGTGGTGGTGGACGAGGAGCAGCGCTTCGGCGTGAAGCACAAGGAGGCGCTGAAGCGCCTGCGCACCACGGTCGACGTGCTCTCGATGAGCGCCACGCCGATCCCCCGCACCCTCCACCTCGCGCTCACCGGGGCGCGCGACATGAGCGTGATCGAGACGGCACCCACCAACCGCCATCCGATCCAGACGATCGTGAAATCCTACGACGACCAGCTCGTGGTCGATGCCGTGAAGCACGAGATCCGGCGTGGCGGCCAGGTCTTCTATCTCCACAACCGCGTCGCCACCATCCATGAGACCGCCCGCCGTCTCCAGGTCCTGCTCCCCGACCTCACGATTGGCGTCGGCCACGGGCAGATGGACGCGAACGAGCTGGAGCGGACCATGACGGATTTTGTGGCGGGCCGCTACCAGCTGCTCGTCTGCACGACCATCATCGAGAGCGGCCTCGACCTGCCCAACTGCAACACGATCATCATCGAGGGCGCGGATCGCTTCGGCCTCGCGCAGCTTTACCAGCTCCGCGGCCGGGTCGGACGCTTCAAGCACCAGGCTTACGCCTATCTCCTGCTCCACCGGCACACCCGCCTGCTCGAGTCGGCCCGCCTGCGCCTCGGCGCGATGCGCACGCACAACCAACTCGGCGCGGGTTTTCGCATCGCCATGCGCGACCTTGAGCTCCGCGGCGCCGGCAACCTCCTTGGCGCCGAGCAGAGCGGGCACATCGCGGGGGTCGGCTTCGAACTTTACTGCCAGCTCCTCCGCCAAAGCGTGGCCCGGCTGAAGGGCGACAAGCACGCCGGGGCCCACCGCGCCACCGTGAAGCTCGATTTTGTGCAAGTTGGCGAGTCGGCCCCAGCCGGGGGCCACCAGCGCCGCCGCTATGCCGACTCCTACACGGCACTCCGCGACGCCGAGCATGACGCCGACGGCACGGTGCCGGTCGACACGATCATCGCCCGGATCCCGGCCACCTACATTTCCGAGACCCGCCTGCGCATCGACTTCTACCGCAAACTGGCCATGGCCGGTAACCTGCAGCAGTTGCACGGCGTGGAATCCGACCTCCGCGACCGCTTCGGGAAGTTCGGCGACGACGTAAAGTCCCTGCTCATGCTCACCGAGATCCGGATCCGGGCGGAACAAAAGGGGCTCCTATCCGTCGAAACCGACGCGTCCCGGTTGAAGTGCCTCCGCCACAGTGCACGGCACGACGATTGGGTGCAGGTGGGCAGCCGGTTTCCAAGGTTGACCGCCCCCCGACCCCTCCTACGTTTGCGCGAAATCGTTTCCTTCCTGAGCAATCTGACATGACCCTCCGCCGCCTCACCCTTGGAGCCGCCCTGTGCGCGCTGGTTTTCCAATCGCTCCTCGGCGCGGTCTCCCCCGGGGCCCCCGCCTCCATCGCCGCTCCCGCCGGTCCTGTCGCCAGCCCGGATGACATCGCGGAACTGCTCCGGCCACGCTACGTGAACGGCGTCGTCGCGATCGCCGAGGGCAAGGTCATCACCGTCAAGGACGTCGTCCAGGAACTCACCCCCCAGCAGGTCAACGGCATCCGCGCCGGTTCCCGCAACCAGGCGGAGTACGAGAAAAACTTCGCAGCCGCCCAAGAGACCATCATCCAGAATCTCATCGACCGCGAACTCGTGATCAAAGAGTTCCGCAAGGTTAAGTCCGGCATGAAGGAAGTGCGCCGGATTCCCGATAATTACATCGACCAGGAAATTGCCTCGCAGGAGCACGACGATTTCGGCGACGACCGGCCCAAGTTCCTCGCCTACATCCAGTCGCTCGGGATGACGCGCAACGAGTACCGCAAGAAGATCGAGGAGGACATCATCTTCCGCTACATGCTCGGCCAGCAGCGCCAGTCCCAGAGCATCGTCAGCCCGGTCCGGATCGAGACGTTCTACAAGGAGAACAACGAAAAGTTCATGCAGTCCGAGGCGATCCAGATGCGCCTGCTGCAGCTGAAGCGCACCGCCGGCGAAACCGACGAACAGCTGCGCGGCCGCCTCAGCGACATCGCCGCCAAGTTCAAGGCCGGCACCAAGTTTGAGGAGCTCGTGCGCAGCTACTCCGAGGACACCACCTACCGCACCAAGGGAGGGCTCCAGCCCGAGCGCAACATCAGCGAACTTTCCAGCGACTTCGAGAAAACCGCCAGCGACCTGAAGAAGGGTGAATGTTCCGCCCCGATCATCGTCGCCGACTACGGCTTCCTGATCTACGCCGAGGACCGCAAGTCGGCCGGGCTCCAGCCGTTGACCGAGGTCCACGACCAGATCGAGCGCATGCTCAACCAGCAGTTCAGCGTCCAAGCCCGCGAACGCTGGCTGGAGCGCCTGCGCCGGGATGCGTTTATCGTGCGGTTCTGAGCTGGGCCGGCGATCGTTCCTGATCCTTCAGTTCGAAGGTAGGCCTGAGGCGGTGCCTCGGCCGCGATGGATTTCATGGCAGGGCGCGTTATCCTTAACGCGCCGCAACGATCCCGGGGGGACTAAGGATAATCCGCCCTACCCCCTGAGCGCGACCGCCATGTCCTTGGCGAAGTAAGTCAAAATCATGTCCGCTCCGGCGCGCTTGATCGCCAGGAGCGACTCGTGCCGCGTGCGGGCGAGATCGAGCCAGCCCAGTTTCGCGGCGGCATGCAGCTGGGCGTACTCGCCCGAGACCTGATAGGCGGCAACGGGACGGTCGCTGGCGTTGCGCACCTCGCGGATGATGTCGAGGTACGGACCGGCGGGTTTCACCATGACGATGTCGGCGCCCTCCTGCGCATCGAGCGCGGCCTCGACCAGCGCCTCGCGGCGGTTGGCGGGGTTGAGCTGGTAGGTGTCCTTGCCGAGGAGATGGGTCCCGGCAGCCTTGGCGCTGCCGACCGCTTCACGGAAAGGCCCGTAGTAGGCCGAGGCGAACTTCGCCGAATAGGCCACGATGCCGGTGTGGGTGAACCCGGCGGCATCGAGCGCCCGTCGAATCGCGCCCACGCGCCCGTCCATCATGTCACTCGGGGCGACAAAATCCACGCCGGCCCGGGCGTGCAGCACGGCCATGCGGGTCAGGATCGAGACGGTGCGGTCGTTATCGACGTCGTCGCCCGTCCGCGTGAGCACGCCGTCGTGCCCGTGCGTCGTGTAGGGATCGAGCGCGATGTCGGTGATCACCGTCAGGCCGGGGACCGCGGTTTTGACCGCGCGGACGGCGCGCAGCACGAGCGCATCCTCATGGAGCGCCGCGGTGCCCTCGGCGTCCTTCCGCCGGGAATCGAGTTTCGGAAACAGCGCGACGGCCGGGATCCCGAGGGCGGCGAGTTCGCGGCATTCCTTCACGAGATCGGTGATGCTGCGCCGGAAAACCCCCGGCATCGAGGCGATCGGCTCGGGTTTGCCCTTCCCCTCAACGACGAAGAGCGGCGCGATGAAATCTTGGGGACGCAGCACCGTCTCCTCCACGAGGGCCCGCACGGCGGGGGTGCGCCGCAGGCGGCGGGGACGGCGGGCGAGGTCCAGCGGGGAATGGTCGGGCATGGCGGCGTGAGTGGAACAGGCCACCCCGCCCCTCGCCACATGATTTTGCGCCCGGTAATGCGCCGAAAAACAACGTTCCGCTTGCCCGGAATTTCCTCCAGCCTGCACTCTCTTCCTTTTTCATGGCGATCACGCTCCACGACTCCCTCAGCCGCGAAACCCGCGAACTGCAGCCCTCCCACCCCGACGGCGTTTATCGGTTCTACAACTGCGGCCCGACGGTCTACGCGCCGGCACACATCGGCAATTTCCGGACCTTTGTCGTCAACGACGTCCTCCGTCGCCTGCTGGAGTTGGAGTTCGGCAAGGACAAGGTACACCACGTCCGCAACCTCACCGACGTCGACGACAAGACCATCCGCCGCGCCCGCGAGGAGGGCCGGCCGCTCGCCGCGGTCACGAAGCAGTGGACCGCCAAGTTCCACGCCGACTGCCAGGCCCTGAACTGCCTGCCGCCGCACGACGAGCCCACGGCGACGGGTCACATCCGCGAGCAGGTGGACATGATCGAGGTGCTCATGCAGAAGGGGAACGCCTACCGCGCGCCCGACGGGTCCGTCTATTTCAAGGTCAGCTCCTTCCCCGGCTACGGCCATCTCTCCCGCGTGCACGAGCGCGAGCTCCAGCACGGGTCCGCACTCGCCGGCAAGGTGCACGCCGCGGATGCCGACGAGAAGGAGGACGTGAGCGACTTTGCCCTCTGGAAGGCACACAAGGCCGACGACGGCGACAACGCCTGGGACAGCCCATGGGGCCGCGGCCGGCCCGGCTGGCACATTGAGTGCAGCGCCATGAGCAAGAAACTCCTCGGCGCCACCATCGACCTCCACACCGGCGGCGTGGACCTGCTCTTCCCGCATCACGAAAACGAGATTGCCCAGAGCGAATGCTGCAACGGCGTCCCATTCGCCAAGCACTGGTACCACAGCGAGCACCTGCTCGTGGACGGCAAGAAGATGAGCAAGTCGCTCGGCAACCTCTACACCCTCGACGAACTCGTCGCGAAGGGCTTCTCGCCGATGGCCGTGCGCTATACGCTGCTCATGGGCCACCCCCGCAAGCAGCTCAATTTCACCCTCGATTCCGTGCACGCCGCAGAGAGCGCGCTCAAGACGCTGCGCGGTTTCCATGCGAGCCTCCCGGCCGGTGGCGCCACCTCGCACACGTTCGAACCGGTGGTCGCCGCCCTGAAGGACGATCTCAACTCCCCGGCCGCCCTCGGCGCCCTGTTCACCATCATCAACCGCCCCGGCGGCGAGCCCGACCGCGAGTCGTTCGACCAGGCCATGTTCGCCCTAGGACTTGACCTCACCGCCGCCGCGCCGGCCGCCCAGACCGTGCCGGCCGCAATCACCGCCCTCGCCGAGCAACGCTGGGCCGCGAAGCAGGCCAAGGATTTCGCCGCCGCCGATGCGCTCCGCAAGGACCTCACGGCCGCCGGCTGGTCGATGCTCGACCGCAAGGATGGGTTTTCGCTCGAACCCGTGAAGAAGCCCTGAGCAGGTCACCACCCGCTCATTCCCCGAATTGACACCCGCCCGTTTTGACGGCGGGCTGTCGGGTTCAGGCCCTGCAATCGTAGGCAGGACCACAACCACCACACACCATGTCCATGACCCCGCTCGAGGAACTCCGCCACTCCGCGTCGCACATCCTCGCCACCGCCATTCTCCGCATCTTCCCGGATGCCAAGCTCGACATCGGGCCGCCGACGGACACCGGCTTTTACTACGACATCGACCTCGAGCACAAACTCACCGCCGACGACCTCGTGAAGATCGAGGCCGAGATGAAGAAGGTCGCCGACGAGAACCAGCCATTCTACCGCAAGGAAGTCTCCCGCGAGGAGGCCGTCGAAATCATCAAGTCCCGCGGCCAGGAACGCTACAAGCTGGGCCGCCTTGCCGACATTCCCGAGGGCGAGAAGATCTCGTTCTACCAAAACGGCGAGTTCATGGACCTTTGCGCCGGCACCCACGTGCGCTACAGCTCCAAGCTCAAGGCCTTCAAGCTGCTCTCCATCGCCGGCGCCTACCACCGCGGCGACGAACACAACAAGCAGCTCCAGCGCATCTACGGCACCGCCTTCCCGACGAAGGATGAGCTCGCCGCCTATCTCGACCAAATGGAGCAGGCCAAGGCCCGCGACCACCGCAAGCTCGGCAGGGACCTCAAGCTCTTCGTCATCGACGAGGACGTCGGCCAGGGCCTGATCCTCTGGACCCCGAACGGCTCGATCATCCGGCAGGAACTGCAGGACTTCATCGGCGGCGAGCTCCGCAAGCAGGGCTACTCGCAGGTCTTCACGCCGCACATCGGCAAGCTCGAGCTCTACAAAACCTCCGGTCACTTCCCCTACTACAAGGAATCGCAGTTCACCCCGGTGATCGAGAACGAGTCGCTCGCGAAGGCCCTCGGTGAGGGCTGCTCCTGCGCCGAGGTTTACGCCCGGCTTGACGCCGTCTCGGCGCGCCTCGCCTCCGAGGTCAACCGTCGCACCGGCAAGGAGACGATCACCGCCGACCGGATCAAACCCGACGACCAGCTGCTCGACGGCTTCATGCTGAAGCCGATGAACTGCCCGCATCACATCAAGATCTTCGCCTCACAGCCGCACAGCTACCGCGACCTGCCCGTGCGCCTCGCCGAGTTCGGCACCGTCTACCGCTGGGAACAGTCCGGCGAGCTCAACGGCATGACCCGCGTCCGCGGCTTCACCCAGGACGACGCCCATCTCTTCTGCACCGAGGAACAGGTCGCCGCCGAGGTGCTCGGCTGTCTCTCGCTCGTGAAGATCGTGCTGAACACACTCGGCATGCACGACTACCGCGTGCGCGTCGGCCTGCGCGACCCCGATTCCAACAAGTACACCGGCGAGACCGCCAACTGGGACAAGGCCGAGGCCGCCTGCCGCGCGGCCGCCCAGACCCTCGGCGTGCCCTTCACCGAGGAGCCCGGCGAGGCCGCGTTCTACGGCCCGAAGATCGACTTCGTGGTCAAGGACGTGATCGGCCGCGAATGGCAGCTCGGCACCGTGCAGGTGGACTACAACCTGCCCGTGCGTTTCGACCTGAGCTACATCGGCGCCGACAACCAGCCCCACCGGCCGGTGATGATTCACCGTGCACCCTTCGGCTCCATGGAGCGTTTCTGCGGCGTGCTGATCGAGCACTTCGCGGGCGACTTCCCGGTCTGGCTTTCGCCCGAGCAGGTGCGCCTCGTGCCGATCAGCGAGAAGACCCTCGAGTATGGCCAGTCCCTGCTCGCGCAGCTCAGGGCCGCCGGCATCCGTGCCTCGCTCGACGAGCACAACGACAAGCTCGGCGCCAAGATCCGCCGCGCCGAAATCGAGAAGGTGCCCTACACACTCGTGCTCGGCGGCAAGGAGGCGGAGGCCCAGGCCGTCAGCGTCCGCAGTCGCGCCCGCGGCGACGAGGGCGTACAGCCGTTCACCGATTATCTCGCCCGACTCAAAACCGAGATCGCCACGCGCGCGCTCCCGGTGAAGAAGCCGGCGGAAGCGCCGAAGGTTTGAAGGTCGGGCTGAGGCGGTGCCTCAGCCGCGATCAAAACCACATCGCGGCGGACTCACCGAGTCCGCCCTACCCTCGGAATCGACCGCTGAGCCAAGCAGCTCAGCGCCCGTAAACCACGCTGGCCTGCTTCGCCGAGCCGAGGCTCAGGGGACTGACCGGCGTGCTCTTGCCCGTCTCGGTGTCGAGGATGCAGAGGCGGCAGTCGCCGGTCTTCGCCATCGCGGTGTAAATCACGTGGCGGCCGTCGGCGAGCCAGCTGGGCTCCTTGGCATCGAAGGGCGCGTTCTGCATCGGCACTTGCTTGGCCTGACCGGTGGCCAGGTTCAGGACCGCGATGCGGTAGGAGCCGCCAAGCCGTGCGGTGAAAACGATCTTGTTCGGATCCGCGCGACTCCAGTCCGGCTCGGTGCAGTACGTGGAGAACCCCGACGGGGAAACCCGGCGCGGCGAACCGCCGGCCACCGGGATGATGTAGAGCTGCGGACCGGGCTCGGAAGCGTAGATCAGCTCCGCGCCGTTGGGGGAGAACGACGGCGAGGATTTGACCTCCTTGGAAAGCGGTGTGCGGCGGGTGACGTTGGAGCCCTGAGCGTTCGACAAATAGATCTCGGGGTTTCCCTCGCCGCTCAGGACCATCGCGATGCGGCTGCCATCGGGGCTGAACCGGGCCGCCTGATTGGTGCCCTTGAAGTGCACGAAGAGATCGCGGCGGCGGCTCGCGAGGTCGATCATGTAGATGTCGGGAAAACCCGATTTATAAAAACTGGTGTAAATCAGCCGGTTTCCGTCCGGCGCCCAGCGCGGGAAAAGCGCCAGGTTGCTGTCCTGCGTCTGGCGCACCACGCCGCCGAAGAACAGGTCGCCGGTGCAGACCTCTTTCGCCTTCCCCATGTCCTGGATGAAGGCGAGCTTGGCGGCGAAGAATCCCTTCAGGCCGAGGCCGTTGGTCTTCTCGACCGCGAGATCGGCCGCGCGGAGCAGCGCGTTGCGCGTATCGCTGCCCGAAACGGTCTGATCGAGCACCGCGCTGGTGCCACGGCTCACCTCGACGCGGACCTGCGTGGCACCCGCCTGCGTGAACTTGATGTCGTAGGAGCCGCCGGAGGCGACGACCTGGTAGCGCCCGTGGGAGCTGAAGGCTTGGATCGCGAGATTGTTGAGCTCCGTCGTGGAGCCGGTCACGCGGACCTTAATCGCCTGGTCGGTGACGATCTCGACCTGGCCGAGATTGGTTTGGGCGGCGAGCGGAGCGCAGAACAGCGCAAGGATGGCAAAAACGGCAAGGATACGTTTCATGGAAGCGACGACGAAAAAGGACGCGGCAAAGGTTTCATTTCTATTTGCGCGCCCGGCCGGCATCACAACCCTTATTTGTTCACACCGTGACCTCCGACGAAATCAAGGAACAGCTCAAGCAAGTGAAGTACCCGGGCTTCAGCCGGGACATCGTGTCCTTCGGGCTCATCCGCTCGGTCGGATTCGCCGACGGGACCGTCAAGGTGGCGCTCGCCATCTCGACAAACGACCCGAAGGTGCCGCTGCAGCTCAAGCACGAGGTCGACCAATGCCTGCGCGCGATGCCGGGAGTGACCGACACCATCATCGACATCGCGGTCTCGGCGGTGAAGACCCCCGCCGTGGGCGGCAATCAGGCCGGCACCGCCGCCGCGCCCAAGACGATCAAGTACGCCGTCGCGATCGCCTCCGGCAAGGGCGGCGTCGGCAAGAGCACCTTCGCGGTCAACCTCGCCTGCGCCCTCGCCCAGGGCCTGACGGCCGCCGGCCGGCCGGGCCGGGTCGGCCTGATGGACTGCGACATCTACGGCCCCAGCGTGCCGCTGATGATCGGCCTGCACGGCAGCCGCCCCGAGATCAACGGCGACGGCCCGAACGCCCAGCTCATTCCCATCGAGATCCACGGCGTGAAGGTCATGAGCATGGGTTTCCTGGTGGACGACAACACCCCGGTCGTCTGGCGCGGCCCGATGATCATGAAGACCATCCAGCAGTTCGTGCAGAATGTGCGCTGGGGTAAACTCGACATCCTCCTTGTCGACCTGCCGCCCGGCACCGGCGACGCCCAGCTTTCGCTCGTGCAAACCCTGCCGCTCGACGGCGCCGTGATCGTGACCACCCCCCAGCCCGCCGCGACGAACGTCGCGCGCAAGGGCGGCCTGATGTTCCAGAAGGTCAACGTGCCCCTGCTAGGCGTCGCCGAGAACATGAGTTACTTCGTCGACCCGGCCGGCCTGAAACACACTCTCTTCGGCGAGGGCGGCGGTTTCATGACCGCGGAGAAGCTCGGCACGGTCCTGCTGGGACAGGTGCCTCTGATCCCCGGAATTCGCGAGGGCGGCGATCAGGGCATGCCCGTCGTGGTCAGTGACCCGCAGGGTCTGGCCTCCAAGGTCTTCCGCGAAATTGGCGATGCCGTGATGGCACGTCTGCAGCAGCCCACGAGGTAAATCCCGTACCGGGCCGGCATTGACAGTCCCTGCCCCGTACCTCTCTTGTTGCACACCGAACGCCGCATGAGCCTCCCTGCGAAAGAGCCCGAAACCACCGGAGACTTCGTCAAGCAATCCAGCCTCTATCAGGAATTCCTGGCGGAGCGGGATGAGATCTTGAAACACAAGTGGATCGAGTCCGAGCGCCTCGGCTACGACATCGGCTTTGAGCGGGCCCTGCTGGACTGGATCCGCAAGCACCGCGAAAACTGGCGGACCGCCCGCCGCTCGCAGACGACGCCCCGGGCGTAAATTAGGGAAGGTAGGGCTGAGGCGGTGCCTCAGCCGCGATCAACGGTTCGCAAAATCCGGCTGAGGCACCGCCTCAGACCTACCTCGGATCCGGGCACAAAAAAAACTGGCCGCAACGCCCGGTTGTTTTTGCCCGAAGGGGGCGCGTTACTTGATCTCCTTGTGGAGCGTGTGCCGCTTGAGGAAGGGATTGTACTTCTTCTTCTCGATGCGCTCGGTGACGGTCTTTTTGTTGCGCTTCGTGAGGTAACGGGAGGCGGGCTTGCCCTCTTTCTTGGCCTCAGTGCATTCTAGGGTGACGACTTCTTGCATGGTATTAAAAGGTTTGGAGGGTCAGAGGAAAGGGCGGCCCGGGACAGGTGCAACCCCAAACTTCCCCGAGCTCAACCGCTCACCGTGCGCTTGTTGTCGGTCAGCGGCAGCATGACCCCGCGGCGGAAGAGCGTCACTTGGCCGGTGCTCGACGACACCACGATCGAGATGCACTGGGTCGCCACACTTACGGCCATGGCGGCGGCGTGGCGGCTGCCCAACCCGCTCGGCAGCACATGATCATAATCGGCGGCCTGAATCAGGCTCCCGGCCGAGATCACCACGCCGTCGCCGCGAATGATGAAGGCGCCGTCGATCGAGGAAAATTCCTTCACCGTCTCATCCATGAAGGGGTTCAGGATATTCCGGTCCTCCTCCTTGTAGCCGTAGAATGGATTAAGGACGAGCGGCTTGCAGAGCGGCTCGACCTTGTCGGCGCCGCCCACCACAAAAAGGCAGCCGACCGGGCGGCCCTCGCGGCCCTCGACGGCCAGCTCGGTGGCAACGGCAATGACCCGCTCCAGCACCTCGGGCTTCACATCCTCGGGCAGCAGGTCGCCGTGATTCGCGAGCAGGGTCTGGAACTCCCGCTCCACATCCACGACCACGAGGGTGTCGAACTGGTTGCTGCCGGTGAGTCCGCCGAGGCAGCAGATGCGGTCGGAGAAGGCGATCACCCCACGGGTCAGCGCCACCAGCATCGCACTGCGAAGCTGCGCCAGCCGGTGGTTCGAGAATGACCGGACCTGGATCGTGTCGGCAAAATCCTCGGTCTGACCCTCCGCCGGATCGATCGGGTTGCGGGTCACGAGGATCGACTTGATCTTCGATTGAATGACGCCCGGCTGGAGGCCGCCGACGAAGGTATCGCCGAAGACCATGATCGCCCCGCAGCTCGCGCCGGTCGCGACCCGCTCGGCCTCGCGGAACATCAGGCGGTTGACCCGGTTCTGCTGGGCCTCGACCGGCCGGATGCCGCCGAACCCGCCGATCAGCCGCTCGTGCAGCGCATCGAGATCCGGGGCGCCGACCAGGCTGTCCACGAGCGCGGGTTCCTGCACGAGACGCGCAATGGAGGCCAGCACCTGCAGGTAGTCGCGGGCTTTTTCGCCGGCGATCAGCATCATGATCAGCCGGACCGGCTCCTCGTCCTTCGCGCCGTCGTGGCGGATGCCGAGGCGGCTGCGGCCGATGGCCAGGATGTAGCGCCGCGACATCTTCACGCGCACGTGCGGCAGGGCGACACCCTGACCGAGGTAGGTGGTCATCGTGCTCTCGCGGGCAAGGAGGCCCTTGAGCAGCGATTCGCGCTTCAGGTCGGGAAACTTCTGGACCGAGACCTCGAGCAATTCCTCCAGCGCCCCCTCCAGCTCGACGCTGCGCAGGTCAACCAGCCGGTTCCGGGCGATGATTTTGTCGAGGCGCATCGGGGATGATCGATTTTTGATTCGGGATTTTTGATGGCTTCAGGCCGGGCAATCCAAAATCGGGAATCCGAAATCCAAAATTATTTTTCCCACTCCAACGCGCCCTTCTTCACCTCGTAGTAGAGGCCGAGGACCAACACGCCGAGGAAGAACAAGATCGGCCCGAGGATCGGGATGTGGTTGGCGAGGAAGTCGCGGTAGATGAAGCACCACGGGATGAGGATCACAACCTCGAGGTCGAAGAGGACGAAGAGCAGGGCCGTGAGATAGAACTTCACGGAGAAACGCGTGTGGACCAGACCTTCGGCGGGAACGCCGCACTCGTAGGCGCTGTCCTTGATCTTGGTGTGCTTCGCGCGCTGACCGAGGAGGTGGCTGGCCCCAATGATGACGGCGCCGATCACCACGGCGAGAATCGCCTGGATCAGGAACGGGAGGTAGGCGGCGGATGTCATGCTGCCCCGACTTCGCCCGACCCCTGCAACCGAGACAAGGGGGAATTTCTACTCGCGATCCCCGAGGTGGATCAGCTTCACCTTGGCCGTATCCGCCAAGCCCACCTTGAGCTGCTCAGCAAACTCGAGAGTACGGATGTCCTCGGACACCGGCTGGAAACCCGAGCGGCGGCGCCAGCGGTTGATGCGGTCGAGCATCAGGGCGTCGAGCATCACCGGGTCGGCGCTGAGCCAGAGCAGGTGCTCGGAGGCGCTGTAGAGCGAATTGAAGAACGGTCCGCCGATGAACTGGTAACGCTCGAGGCTGACGATGGTGAAGGCCCACGTGCCGCGGATCTCAGGGATGGCGCTCATCTCGGCGACGGCGGCCGGGGCGCTGGAGTTACTGCGGAAAAACCGCGCGGTGTTGGAGGCGTTCCAGAGCGTGGCGTTGACGAGGGCCCCGTTCACCCCGAGCACCGGGTGGTCGGTGTACACCGGCAGGTTGATCCAGAAGTCGGCATCGAGGAACAGCGGCGTCGCGAGAAAGCTTTTCCGGTCCTCCTCCAGCGTGGAGCTGTTGGAGGCGTCCTTCGTCTGCGCCTCCGCCACGGCAGGATCAAAGGTCGCCGGCAGCGGGCTCGTGTAGTACCAACCCGTGTCGTAGTAGCGGCCGGACTCGAGCACATAGAGCGGGTGTCCCTTGAACGGGGTGTCGCCGTCCACCAGCGAGGGCAGGTAGCCGGTCATGCGGAGCCGGAACTGATTCAAGCCGACGAGGAAA
>CAIYFD010000320.1 GCA_903925425.1 uncultured Opitutia bacterium
CCCTTGATGCCCAGCCCCAGGATCCGATCGTGCAATGCGTCCTGCACCGGTTCACCGATCTGTGCCCACTGGATCGCGGCTGGTTCGGCGGCGGCGTTCGCCGGTTTGGCCACCGGCTCCGCCACGGGAAGGCCGGGCAAGGCGGGAAGTTTCTCTTCGTCCACCGGCTCGGCGGCGGCGACCGCCCCGGGGTTAAATTTGATGGTCAGCCTGTCCTCGGCCGCCGCGTCGACCGCGGTCGAGCCCGGTCCGCGGACCTTGCGCCGGAAGATATCCTCCAGCTCGGCCAGCGGCACATTGAGGAGTTGCGCCAGTTCCGGCCACTTGGCCTCGTCGACTGAACGCAGCGACTGCGGATCCACGCCGAACTGGTACTCGGGCACGTTCATCGCGAGCTTGTTGCCCAAGGCATCGGTGATCACGCCGCGCTGAGCCGGGACCGGGAACGACACGCTGCGCGCGCGGTTGGCCGAACGGAGTCGGGCGGGGCCGGCGAAGATATGGAGGTCAACCAGCCGTACGGCCAGCACCCCGAAACTCAGAAGCACACCGAACGCCAGGAGGCCGATGCGGGAGTTGGATGCGAAACCCTTGGACATGGTGTCACCGGTCCTCGGGTCGGCTGTAGCGGGCGTAGGACGCCGTGAACTTGGTCAGCTCCGGGGCGTCGCGCTTCGCGGCCAGCATGAGACGGGCGTCACCCATCACCCGCGTGACCTTTTCCCGCGGCGTCTGCTCGAGGCCGAGGGCCAACTCGAGGTTGCGCTGCTCGAGCACGGAGGGGGTCGTTGCCTGCTCCACCTGCAGATTAAGGTCGTCGAGCCGGCGGCTGAGATTGGCGAGTTCGCGCTCCAGCACCTTGTTCCCGGCCGCTGTCATGGTGATCTGCTGCTGCATCCAGACGGCGCCGAGGCCGACGCTGCCGCCGCCCGCGAGCGTCACGAGGATGTAGACCACGAGTTGATTCACGAAGCCTTGGGTGCCGGAGAATTTCATGCGCGGGTCGGGCCGGAGAGCTTGCGCACGGCCCGCAGTTTGGCGGAGCGGCTGCGGGGATTGGCGGCGATCTCTTCCTCGCCGGCGATGAGCGGGCGGCGGGTCAGGGGCGCGGCGACCGCGGTGCGCAGGTCCTGCGGGGTGGCGTCGTCGGCGCTCTCGGGCTGGCCGCACCAGCGGCGGAAGAGCTGCTTCACCACGCGGTCCTCGAGCGAGTGGAAGCTGATCACCGCGAGCACGCCGTCCGTGTTCAGCTTGGCAAAGGAAACCGGCAACGCACGTTCCAAGGCGCCGAGCTCGTCGTTGACGACGATTCGGATGCCTTGGAACGCGCGTGTTGCCGGGTGAATCTTCATGGTCCGCCGGTCGGCGGCGGGGATCGCCGCGGCGATCGTCTCGGCGAGGGCGGCGGTGCGGGCCAGCGCGCCCGTGCCACGGGCCGCGAGCAGCGCGCGGACCACCCGGCGCCAGTGCGGCTCCTCGCCGTAATCCCGGATGGCGCGGACCAGCATCTCCTCGGTGGCGGTCTCGAGCCAGCGCGAGGCCGGCACGCCGGAGCGCGGGTCCATCCGCATGTCGGCCGGCGCGTCCTGGCGGAACGAGAAACCGCGGTCGCCCTCGTCGAGCTGGAAGGACGAGACACCCAGGTCGAAGAGGATGCCGTCGAAATTCCCGGCGGCCAGCTCCGCAAGCCGGCCGAAGTCGCGGTCGAGCAGCGTGAAACGGTCGCCAAACTCGGCGCGCAGCGGTTCGGCGCGCAGCTGGGCGGCCGGATCCCGGTCGAGCGCGGTCACCGTGACATCTGGCGCCGCCTCCAGCAGCAGCCGGGTGTGCCCTCCCCCGCCAAAGGTGGCATCGAGGTAGCTGCCACCGGAGCGCGGCACGAGCAGCGCCAGCACCTCAGCGGGTAAAACGGGTTGGTGGCCCCGGCTCATGACGGTCTCAACGAGGACGGCGTCCATCGCTCGAATGGGTTTTGTGGCCGAGGGCGGTGACGAGGCGAAGCGGCAGCGCGTCGCGCACCCGGGCGACCGGTGCGGTCGCCCCGCGGGGCGCCGCGGGGCCGCCGTGACCGGGCTCGTTCCACGCGGGTGAGTAGCGCCGGGAGCCGGCGTGGGAGGCAGTGTAGGAATGCATGGCGGGCGGGGCTAGATGCCGATGCGGCGCATGAGGTCGCCGAGTTGCTCGTTCGAACTGCGCTTCTCGAACGCCTGCCAGCGGGCAGGCGCCCAGATGGAAAACTTGGTCAGCGTGCCGACGAGGACCACGTCCTTGCGGGCGCCGGCGTGGACCAGCAGGTCAGCGGTCACCCCGAAACGACCCTGCTTGTCGAAGCTGAACGAAAGCGTCTGCGAGAAGAACCGCGCGAATGCCTCCTGCGCGTCGCGGTCGGTCAGCGCCTTCTCGGCCACCTTGGCGTGGAGTTTCTCCACCTCGGCGGGCGGCAGCACCGCGATGTAGCCGTCCGGATGCGGGGTCGCGAGAAACGTATCGCTTTCCTCATGCGCATACCTCCACGCCGACGGAATCGTGAGTCGATTCTTGTCGTCCAGCGAGTGCCGGAACTGACCGGTGTAAAAGATTTTGCCGAGTTGCGCCATGGGGGGGACCACCAACCTACTCCAAAGTACCCCATTTCTCCCCATTTCCACCCACTTGGGTCAAGCCCAGAGGGGACTTTTTGCCAAAAACTTGTTCACAGTGCGCCGGCTGGGAAAGTTCGGCGCGATTGCCTCCACGGTTTTTGCCGGCTTCCGTGGCAGTGCCCGACCCGCTCTTCGCACCCCGCTCCATGCCATCTTCCACCCCCGTCCCGGCTGGCCACTCCACAAGGAACCGGGTGCTGCTCGGCGCGGCGATTTTCGCCGCGACCCTGGCCGTCTACCTGCCGGCCTTGCGCGGCGGACTGATCTGGAACGACCTCGATTACCTCACGAAGCCGGAACTGCGCGACCTCGCAGGACTCGGGCGGATCTGGACCTGGGCGCCGGCGGCCTGGATCGCTGGCAGCGGCGCGGGCACGGGCGCCACGCAGCAATACTATCCCCTGCTCCACAGTTTTTTCTGGGTGCAGCACCGACTGTGGGGCGACGCGGCGCTGGGATACCACGTGGTCAATGTGCTGCTGCACGCGACGGCCGCGTGCCTGCTGGCGCTTGTCGTCCTGCGGCTGCTGGCGCCGGCAGACGACCGACGGCAAATGGCAGACGGCCGCGGTCACACTGATTCCATCCTCGGCCCTCCGTCCTCCGCCGTCTGGATCGCCTGGCTCGCGGCGGCGCTGTTTGCCCTGCACCCGGTGATGGTCGAGTCAGCCGCCTGGATCTCGGAGCAAAAGAACACGCTCTCGACGGTGTTCTACCTCGGGGCGGCGCTCGGGTATTTGAGCTGGGAGTCGCAACGGTCCACCAACCGCCCCCGGCCCGTCGCCTACGGGACTGCCGCGTTCCTTTTCGCCTGCGCGCTCCTAAGCAAATCCGTGACCGCCAGCCTCCCGGCATCGCTCCTCGTCGCCCTCTGGTGGAAACGTGGAAAGCTCGAGCCGCGCGATGTCCGGCCGCTGCTTCCGTGGTTCGCGGCCGGCGCGGCGGTCGGGTTGTTCACGGGCTGGGTGGAACGTGATTTCATCGGGGCCCAGGGCGCGGAATTCGGATTGAGCCTGCTCGAACGGGGCCTGCTGGCCGGCCATGTCATCTGGTTTTACCTCGGCCAGCTGGCCTGGCCCGCCGAGTTGATCTTTATCTACCCGCGCTGGACGGTCAGCGCCTCGGACTGGCTGCAATGGTTGTACCCGTCCGCCGCGATCGGTCTCCTCGTCGTGCTTTTTGCCATCCGCCGGCGCACCCGGGCCCCGCTGGCCGCGTACCTGTTCTTCGTCGGCACGCTTTCCCCCACCATTGGCTTCCTCAACGTCTACGCCTTCCGGTTCTCCTTCGTCGCCGATCACTGGCTCTATCTGGCCAGCATCGGGCCGATCGTGCTGGCCACAGGTGCGATCGTCACACTTGGCGCGCGGATGGCAGAAGCCAGAGGACAGAAGTCAGCCGGTCCTGCCGCCAAGTCCGCCCTCCGCCCTCTGTCCTCCGTCCTCTGGTGCGCCTGCGCCGCACTGCTCGCGACCTTCGGCGCGCTCAGTTGGCGGCAAGCGCACCTGTACGACAACCTCGAGGGCTTCTACCGGACGACGCTCGCGCAGAATCCCGGGGCCTGGATGGCGCGCAACAATCTGGGGCTGATGCTGGCGCAGACGGGCAAGTTCCCGGAAGCAATCGAACACTTCGCCGAGGCCGTGCGGGTGAAGCCGGATTACGCGGACGCGGAGAGCAATCTCGGCGCCGCCTTCCTTGAGCTGAGCCAGCCCGACGCAGCCATTTCGCATCTGGAAAACGCGGTGCGGCTCACGCCCGCGCTGGTCAAGGCCCGGGTCAATCTCGGGCTGGCGTTGCGCGCCAGCGGCCGGGAACCGGAGGCGATCGCTCAATTCGAGGAGGTGGTGCGGCTCCAGCCGCTCGCGGCGGAGGTGTTCTGTGAACTGGGCTTCGCGTATGCCCGGGCGGGTAATGGCCCCAAGGCAATCGCCGCTTTCCAGGGTGCGCTCCGCGCCCGTCCCAATTTCACCGCAGCCCTCCAGGGCCTCGCGGACGAAGTGACGAAGGCGGCCGAGGAGCAACGGCTGCAGAACCGCCGGCCCTGAAGCACGCCGAGATCGGACTTAGGCCGACACGGCGGCAGGAAGGGAATCCCCCACTTTCAGCAAGTTCGCTTGGAGTTGCGCCGGGGTGATCTCCCCTTCCCAGCGGCTGATCACAATGGTCGCCACGCCGTTGCCGATGAGGTTCGTGAGCGAACGGCATTCGCTCATGAAGCGATCGATGCCCACGAGCAGGGCGAGCGACTGGATCGGAATGCCCGGCACGACGGCAAGCGTCGCAGCGAGCGTGATGAAGCCCGCTCCCGTCACGCCGCTGGCGCCCTTCGAGGAAAGCAGCGCCACGCCGAGGAGCGTCAGCTGCTGGCCGAGGCCGAGGGGCGTATTCGTCGCCTGCGCAAGGAAAACCGCGGCCATCGTCATGTAGATGTTGGTGCCATCGAGATTAAAGCTGTAGCCAGTCGGAATCACGAGGCCCACGGTCGATTCCGCGCAGCCGAGGCGTTTCATTTTCAACAGCATTCCCGGCAAGGCCGTTTCCGAAGAGCTCGTGCCCAGCACCAGCAGCAACTCCTCCCGGATGTAGCGAAGAAACCGAAAGATC
>CAIYFD010000321.1 GCA_903925425.1 uncultured Opitutia bacterium
ATCGGCTTGGCCGGCACCACCCGCGGCCTCATCTCGTCGATCGACATGCCGGCCCGGTTGAAAAAACCGCTGTCGATCCACGAGTGAAACCCCGACTTCGTCGTGTAGCCGTTGGGATTTTCGCCGCGCCAGCCGTCGTACCGGAAGGTGGTGTGGAGCGGCTGCGACGCGTCACCGACGAAGTGCCCCATCACGCCCATGTAGTAGACCACGTTGGCCTGGGCATTCGCGAGCTCGTCGGGCGTGCCGAATTCCTCGAAGACCTTCAGGTAGGAAAAAGCCGACTTCAGCCGCAGGTAGTCCTCGGAGATGCGCCAGGGCAGGAAACCCTCCCACTCCGCCGTGTGGTCCGCATTCCGAGCCGGGTCGATCGTCGGGAAGCGGTCCGCGTGGGCCTTGCGGCCGGCCGCGAAGGCCACCGCGAAGTCGAGGCGGAACGACGACACCGTGGCCGGATCCAGACCGGCGTCCGTCAACTTCTCCACGTCGAGAAAGTGATCTTCCCAGCTCCCGCCAATCTGCCGCATCGCCCCGTCGTTGACGTTGCGGAAACGGTCGGCCTCGCCGGAAAGGAAGGCGATGCGCTCGGCGTTGGCCGCGGCCTTGACGAACGCCGGGAACTCCGGCGGCAGGCTCGCGAGCGCGAGCTGGTTCACAATGCGGTGCCCGGCATTGTAGTCCCAGGCCTGCAGGGCGGCGGGAAACAGGGCGCAGAGGGCAAACAGGACGGCGCGGCCGGGCAGGAAGGTCTTCATGGTAATGACCCGGAACCCCGGGTGAGACCGAACCTCACACGCTTTCCGGCACGAGGAAAGCCGAAGATTGTGACGTCCCGGCTTCGGTTGCGCGGGTTATCCTAAACCCGCCGCGATTCAATGTCTGCGCGTCACGGACAACGCGCCCTACCCGGGCTCACCGCTCGGCGCGCAGGCCCTTGATCGTCTTGGCGTACGACTCGATGCCGGCGGCGATGGCCGCGGCCATTTGGTCGCGAAACTCGGGTGTGACAACCTTGCGCGCCTCAGAGGGATTCGAGAGGAAGGCCGACTCCACCAACACGCCGGGGCAGTCCAGATTTCGCAGCACGCCGAGGTGCCCGGTCTTCTGACCGCGGTCGGTGGTCTTAAGCTGCGAGACCAGTGTCCGGTGCAGCTCATGCGCCAGCAGGGAACTCCACGCGTCGTGCTGGTTCACGGGCATGGCCTTGGCCTCGCTGTCGTCCTTGCCTGACTGCCACGAGGACGTCGATCCCTGCCCAGCCGGGCTGAAAACATATATTTCCGGGCCATCGGTCGCCGCGATTTTTTCCGCGGAATTATTGGCCGGATCGAGCGAGTTGAAATGAATGCTGACGAAAAGATCGGCGCCGACCGCGGTCGCGGTGTCGGAACGGGCGCGGAGGTCCTGTGTTTTGTCGGGCCCGAGTGCCTTGTCCTCGGTCCGGGTGAGCACCACCCGGTAGCCCTTGCCCTCGAGCAGGACCTTGAGCCGGTTCGCCAGATCGAGGGTGAGCACCTTCTCGCTCAGCCCGTTCTGGGTGTTGCCGGA
>CAIYFD010000322.1 GCA_903925425.1 uncultured Opitutia bacterium
ACGATCAGGGCGGGCGTGATGATCGCGAACATCAGCTGGTACATCGCGAACACGTTTTGGCTGACCCAGTAGGCATAGTCGCCGTTCGGTGCCGAGGTCACTCCATTGAGGAAGAAGTATTCGCTCCCGCCGAGGATGCCGCTGTTAAAGCTTTTGCCGAACACCAAGCTGTAGCCGAAGGCCCACCAGAGGATGGTCACGAGGCCCGCGCAGCCCAAGCATTGGGCCAGGACGGAGAGCACGTTCTTCTTCCGCACCAAGCCGCCGTAGAAGAGCGCCAGGCCGGGCAGCGTCATGAAGAGCACGAGCGCGGAGCTCGTCATCATCCAGGCGTTGTGTCCGGGGCCGGACACGCCGACCGAAGGCATCGTCAGGCCATCGGGAGTGTTGCCCTTGGCATCCTTGAGCGGGACGCCCGGATCTGAATTGCCGAGGTAGGCCTCAAGGCCAGCCACGCGTTGCTCAAGCGTCGGAGTCGGAGGCGGCGCCTTGGGAGCGTCAGCCGCGTGGACATCAGCGGTGCCGAGGGCGCAAAGCGCGAAGACGGCACAGGCAGCGAGGCTGCGAAGATATGGTACGAGGATTTTCATGGGCGCAGCTGCTTAAGCAGGTGCGATGCCAGCCCTCGGCTTGATTGAAAAAGTTTCCAACAACGGCCTGGCTCCCATAAAATCCATCCCCGAAATAACAATGCAGAATGCTCTGCAATAGTCACTTGCGAAACCAATATTTCGCCTCATCGACCGATCATTTTCAACGCGCTCTCAGGCTTTCGGCTCAAAAATGTAGCCCTCTTCACCATGATCGGAAATATCGAGTCCGTCATGTTCCTCTTCAATCGAGGGGCGCAGTTGCATGAGCGCCTTGACTGACCCGGCGATTATGGCGGTGCCCACCACGGCCCAAACCAACGTCAGTCCAATACCCTTCACCTGCTCGATCCAAAGCGTGCGGCCTACCACCGCGGAGAGATGGAGGGACAAGTTGGGGTTCACGGACGGGGCAGCCAATAATCCCGTCAAAAGCAGACCGACCGTGCCACCGACGCCATGGACGCCGAAAACATCCAAGGCGTCGTCGTAGCCGAACCAGCCTTTGATCTTGGTGCAGGCCAGATACGGGATGGCGCCGCCGAGTACTCCGATCACGACCGCTCCGGTGGCGTCGACATAACCGCACGCCGGCGTGATCGCGACCAGACCCGCCACCGCCCCCGAACAGAAACCGAGCACACTGGCCTTGCCGCGGACCATCTTTTCCATGATTGCCCAAGTACCAGCGGCGATGGCCGCGGCCAGCGTGGTCGTCATGAAGGCGTTCGCCGCAATGCCGTCCGCCGCGATCGCCGAGCCCGCATTAAAACCGTACCACCCGACCCATAGGAGGCCGGTCCCGATCACGCAAAGCACCAGGCTGTGCGGCGGCATCGGGGTCCGGCCGTAGCCGTGGCGCTTGCCCACGAACAAGCAGAGCACCAGCGCCGAGTAACCCGAGGCCATCTCCACCACCATGCCGCCCGCAAAGTCGATCGCCTTGATCGAGGCGGCCGGATTAAAAACGCCGTTCATCAGTCCGGTACTGCCCCAGACCATGTGGGCCAGCGGACAATAGACGACGAGCAGCCAGACCGAAACGATCACCAGCACCGAGGAAAACTTCACCCGCTCGACAATCGAACCGATCACGACCGCCGGCGTGATGATCGCGAACGCCAGCTGGTACATCGCAAACACGTTGTGCGAAACCCAGAAGGAATAGTCGGGATTCGGTGCGGAAGTGACGCCGCGAAGAAAGAAAAATTCCGAGCCCCCAAGGAAGGGGCTCTGGAAACTTTTCCCAAACACCAAGCTGTAGCCCACCGCCCACCACAGCACGGTCACCAGGCTCGTGATCCCGAAGCACCACGCCATGACCGACAGCACGTTCTTGGTTCTCACCAAACCGCCGTAGAAAAGCCCCAGACCGGGCAGCGTCATGAACAGGACCAGCGCCGCACTCACCATCATCCAGGTGTTGTGTCCCGGACCGGCCACCCCGATCTCCGCGGTGGCGAGCCCGGCCGGGACCTTGCCGTTGGCATCCCGCAAGGCGACCGCCGGATCGGCGTTGGTCATGTAAGCCTCGAGGCTCGAAAGACGCTGCTCAACGGTGGGCTTTTGCAGATCCGACCGGACGGTTCCCGCCCCTTGAGCCGGGGCTTGGGCGAGGCAGTTGGCTGCGGCGGCCAACAAAAACCAGATCGCGAGAACAAGACGGGGTTGGCGGGGAATGAATCGAGGCATGGGATAAGCGACCCATGAGAAAGATTCATCGGTCGCATGCAATCCATCAGGATATCTAAAATTAAATCCATGCTGCCTCCGGATTTGCCGACCCCGGATCAGCTGACGGCACAGTAATCCCCGGGCACCCCAAGCAAGAGAAAGAGCCCGAGACCGCTCCGGCTTCGCCAACGCCATACTCCGGTCAAGCCGACTGACGTCGTTCAACTCCGGATCCGATCTGCCGGCCGCACCGCGGCCAGCCACCATCAAACCGCCGACTCGCCGCGCTCGTCGGTCCGGATGCGGATGATATCCTCCAGCGGAATCACAAAGACTTTGCCGTCGCCGATCTTGCCGGTCTTGGCGGCCTTCACGATCGCATCGACCGTCTTGTCCTTCGCCTCGTCGGCCACGGCAATCTCGATCTTCACCTTGGGCAGAAAGTCCACCGTGTATTCGCTGCCGCGGTAGATCTCGGTATGGCCCTTCTGGCGGCCAAAGCCCTTGACCTCGGTGACGGTCATGCCCTCGACCCCAATCGCCGCGAGCGCGTCCTTAACTTCCTCGAGTTTGAAGGGCTTGATGATGGCGATGATGAGTTTCATGGGGTTCGTTGCTGGACGTTGGAACGGTATGGGAATCCCTCCCCGCCGGCGCAAGCGCATCCTCGCCGAACCTCCAGGATGCCTGCCAACTTTTGTTTTGCGGCGCCGCGATCCCGACGGGAACGTCCCCCACCGATCCTTATCCTCCTAGTTCGATCTCCCAGCTCCCAGCCTCCATCCCCGAATCATGCCCCGCTCCTACTCCATCGCCATCGGATCCGACCACGCCGGCTTCGTCTACAAGGAGGCCATCAAGGCCATGCTGCTCAAGGAGGGCCACACCGTGCGCGACTTCGGCACGAACTCGGAGACCAGCTGTGATTATCCGGATTTCATCCGCCCGGTTGCCGAGGCCGTGGCCCGCGGCGAATTCGAGCGCGGTATCGTGCTGGGCGGCTCCGGCAACGGCGAGGCAATCGTCGCCAACCGCGTGCGCGGCGTGCGCTGCGGCCTCTGCTGGAATGAGCAGGTCGCGATCTGGAACCGCTCGCACAACGACGCCAACTGCCTCTCGCTCGGTCAGCGCACCATCACCGAGACCGAGGCGCTCAAGATCGTGCAGGTCTGGCTCGCCACCGCGTTCGAGGGCGGCCGCCACCTCGGCCGGATCAAGAAGATCGACGGAGTTTGATCCGAGGCCCGGGAAGTCCCGCGGATCTGCGGTTCGGTGAAGCAGAAATTCAGGCCTCCTCTCCTCCGCATCTGACATCTGGCTCCCATGCCCGCGCTGACTTACC
>CAIYFD010000323.1 GCA_903925425.1 uncultured Opitutia bacterium
CCGTTCATGTCACCGGCCGCCGATAGGAAGAACCATGAGCTCTTCACCATCTACTACTCTTACAACCCCTTTTCTCTGACGTTCACGGCGTCACAAACAGTGAAGCAACGCCGTGAAATTTACCGGCTCCGCACCGGCTTGGCGGCGCGCTTGTCCGCCTGCGATACGGTGCCAAATTTCGGTTCCCGGAGTCCTGTCTCCCGGATCCCTTTCTGAAATCGATTCCGATAGGAGCTCGGCGCCTCGTTCATCAGGCGCCGGAACTCGCGCGAGTAATGGCTCTGGTCGGAAAAACCAAACTGCTGCGCAATCTCGGCCATGCTCTTCGAGGAGAACACCAGGGCGTTGCAGCTCGCCCGCACCCGGTACTGCCGGACGTACTCATGGGGCGACGTGTGGTAGGTCTCCAGGAACCTCCGGTGAAAGACCCGGAGTGAGACATGGCACGCCTTGGCTAGGCTGCGGTTCGTGATCTGGTCGCCGTGATGCTTGATGATGTACTCGATGGCGGTGCTCAGACCCGAGTCCGGCCGCTTCATATCCTGCTGCCGGTAGGGCATCGTGACGCCGGCCGTGCCGACCACCACCCCGGCGCTGTTCTGCAACGGAATCTTGGACGTGATGTGCCACAGCGAGGTGTGGTTGAAGCGCCCCACCAGCTCGACGCGCGAACGAATGGGACGGCCCTTCAACACTTCCTCGTCATCGGCCCGGTACTGGCTGGCGAGCGTCGCATCCGCGATGTCAAAGTCCGTCTTGCCGATGACCTGGGAACGCTTTTGGAGGCCGAAGTTCACCAGCAGGGGAAGGTTCACCCAGACAAAGCGCCCCTGCAGGTCCTTCATCCAGAACTGCAGGTTCTCGATGTGATCGAACAGCTCGATCAACTGCGGCTTTTTGGCCCCGATCACACGCAGGACTTCCAGCGCGTCATCGGGCGAGGGAGTTTCTCTCGTTTTATGATGGGGGAATTTCCGGCCGCGCGGTGCCCGTTGCCGGGAGGAATTCGCCGCTACCGAACCCAGACCGAGATTGGTGCGCGGGATTTTCATCGGGCACGGCCGACCGCAGCTGCACGGGCTGGGACGAAGGGAATGCCGGGGAACGGGAGCATCAAAACCAGCCTAGTCGAATCCCGGCGGAAGCCATAGGACTGCAACGTCTATTGTTTGAATTAGTGTGCCATCCGGGTTTCGGAGCGGTATTCACCCGCGAAACAGCACTGGCCGTTTGACGATTACCGGCCGCCATGGATGATGCGGCACGGCTCGGCGCCGCGGTGATGAGCCCGCTGCCAAACACCTCGCCGGCCGAGGCTTCGTTTCTCCTTCAGAGAAATGCCGTCCTGCGGGAACTGACGCCGCCGAGACCTCGAGTCTCGATCTCGTCGCCTCCTCCCCGGGGCAGGACAAGTTAACTCAAGCGATCGAGACAGGCCAATCCGGCAAACACCCAACCCGGTTCCTTCCCGGCACCAGCAGTGGTCGCTCCACGATCATTCGTGGTCCCACTCCCCCGCGTGGCACCAATCCCACCGCCCGCGGTTCCATCCCCACCCGCGGAGGTCAGATCACGGTGGCTCCGTAGCGCGGCTTCCGGCTTCCGCGATTCAAACGGAATCGCGACAAGGGATTGAATCCCGGCCAGATCGGGGCTTGGCTCGGCCCCGCATGAAAGCCCACCCCAGCTTGATTCCGTTCCTGTTGCTTGCCTGCGCCACGTTGTCCGTTGCGCAAACTCCGGCGGCACCCGCCGCCTCCGCTCCTGCGACCGCAACCGCTCCCGCTCCCGCTCCCGCTCCCGCCGCGCGCGGCGGTCCCGTCAGCACCGAACCCCGGACGTTTCCGTTGTGGGAAAACGGCGCCCCAGGCGCGCTGGGGGCCGAGCCCGCCGACATCCCGACCCTCACCTATTATCCGGCCAACGGCCGCGGCGCCGGCACCGCCGTCATTATCGCACCCGGCGGCGGCTACACGGGACTCGCGATGAACCACGAGGGCCGGCAGGTGGCGAACTGGTTGAACTCACTCGGTGTTTCCGCGCTGGTGCTGAAGTACCGGCTCGGGCCGCGTTACCGGCACCCGATCGAGTTGGGCGACGCCCAGCGCGCGATCCGCCTCGTGCGGACCCGCGCGACCGAGTTCGGCACGATGCCAGACCGCGTCGGTATCATGGGCTTTTCCGCCGGCGGCCATCTCGCGGCCACCTCCGGTACACATTTCGACGCCGGAAATCCCGGCGCCACCGACCCGATCGACCGGATGAGCAGTCGCCCGGATTTCCTGGTGTTGGCCTACCCCGTCATACTGTCACGCGCGCCCTACGCCCATCAGGGATCCTTCAACGCCCTGCTCGGGGCCAATCCCGACCCGGCCCTGCTGGACGACCTGTCGCTCGACCAGCGCGTGACGAAGGACACTCCCCCGACGTTCCTCTTCCACACCAATGCCGACACCGGCGTGCCCGCGGAAAACAGCGTCCAGTTCTATCTGGCACTGCGCAAAGCCGGCGTGCAGGCGGAAATCCACATCTTCCAGCCAGGCCCGCACGGCGTGGGGCTCGGAATGGGCGACGCCGTCCTGGAAGCGTGGCCGCCGCTCCTGTCCACCTGGTTCCGCAACCGGGGGCTCCTGACGAATCCTACGCCGCCCGCTCCGGCCCGGGGCGCCGCCCCCGCTCGCGGCACACCGGCCACGCCGGCCCCGTAGGCGGACCCGGCGCGGCTCAGCAGTGCCGCACGAACTCGCCGATGAAGCGGTCGACGTTTTCGCCCGAGACCTGACACTGGATTTCGCGGTGCAGGCCGTGGAAACGTTCGGTGAGCTGTGATTTCACGCCGAAGCGCTGCGACCGTTGCATGAGCCGCGGCGCCCGCCGCTGCCAGAACCAGCAGGTCATCCCGACCGAGATCGGCTGGCCCGCAGGTTGCTCGATTTTCGTGTGAGTCGACTTCATGGGGGGCGCATTTTCAGAGGCCTGAATCGCGCCAACCGCCCCGCTGGGCTGAAGAATATTCGGGTTTCTTGAACCCGGCGATCTGTGGCCGGATTTTCAACCACGAATTACACGGATTCCGGAGAAATAAGTCCGGAAAAGACGAGATTGCAGTGTATCTCGTCGACAAGTGTGCAGATGGACCTCGCTGGACTCAGCCGAGCCCGCCCCTCCTCCGAAACCGATCCGTGAAATCCGTGCAATCCGTGGTTCAAACGGATCGGAATCATTGGCCTGCCGGCCGGCTCACTTTTTCCCGGACTTCTTCGCCGGCTGGGCGCCGGCCTTGTTGAACTTCTTCAGCGGATTCACCTTTTGTTGGAATCGCTGGTTGAATTTCAGGTCTTTGATCGATGGCACGTACTTAGCTCCCATCCACCCAAACCCGCCGAATCCGCCGGAGCCGGCAATCAGAATCGCCGGGCTTCACCCAGAATTCATCCAATGGGCGTAACATCCGGTGGGGACGGCTGGACCGGGATGTGCGCGGCCTGGCGCAGCATCTCGGATTTCGAGACCCGGCGGGCGCTGGCGATGGCGTTAAGGCGCGCGGCTTCTGCGACCGAAAGAACGGTCAGGCGGTCCGTACCGTCGCGGTCGACCCACTTCACGTGGATGGTCCGTTGACGGGCGCTCTTCACGAGATCCCGGAGAAACTGTGCTTCGTCGACAAGGGGCTGGGTCATGGCTTGAAAATTATTCTTCCTGAAAAAATCCCGCGGGTCGGATCGTGCTCGCCTCCGCAACGGGGCCGGCTCGGCCCTCCTCCAGACAGGAATCGGGAAAAGCCTTCTGGCCGTTCATCCAGCGCACCGCGCAGTGGCTGTCGGTCAGCGCCTCGTGCAGCGCGCTGCCGAGATCGTAGGCCTGTCCATCAAGCCCCGCCTCCACCACGCCCTGGTCGATCGCGAGCATCACGGCAAACATCCGGCCGTGCAGGCCGGGAATCGTGGCGTCGTACTTCTCCTCCGCCGCGTCGAAGTTGGCGTGGCAGGCCTCGACATCCGAGCTGTGATGCGCGCGGCAGGCTTCGGGCCGCGCCTCGTGCACGGAGCAGCTATCCTCGTCGAGCAACGCACAGGGCCGCTGCAACGCCCACCGGTCCGCATAGGCCAGGCCGGCGAACGCCGCCCGCTGCGCCGCGGTGCGGGCAATCACCACCTCGAGCTCCTCAGGGGAAAAATGCGTCTGGATGTACTCGGCCACGATCAGCACCTCGTGGGCCTGCACGCCCACCAGCACATGGCAGCACGCGCCGCAGCCGGCCCGGCAGGCGATGGCGCCGCGGGCCGCGGCAGGGGCCGCCGCCTCGGCCCGGTCAAATTCCAGATGCGCCTGGCGGATCACCCCGAGCAGGTCGGCCGGGTTGCGCACCTTCTTGAGCCCGTGCAGGACCGCCGCCCCGGTCTTTTCGAACAGGGCTTCCTCGGCGTGGGTCCATGACGTGCTCATCAAGCCGTCCACTACGCGGTGGCGCATGGCCCATGACAAGGATCATGCGTGCGCCCGGTTGAAATGCGATCGGCGTCGCTGACCGCCCAGACAACCAGCCAGCCACCCTGGGCGTCGACGTAGACGGTGTCGGATGAATTCCCCTCGCCCACCTCGACCAACCCGGAATCCGCCACGGGCGCCGACCGGGGAATCCCGACGGCCACCGCCAGCCCGGCCGCGACTGCGAGGGACCACCCCCAACAAAGCACCAGGCGGCGGGCCGGGGCGCGCCGCCCGGACCCGGGGCCAATCTTGCTCAGGTGCGGCACGCTTCCTCCATGATTCTTAGCAGCGTCAACTCGACCTCCTCCGAGACGGCCGCAGCGCCAGGTGCATTGAACATCGTCAGCAACGCCGTGGGTTTCAGCGTGGCAAGAATGGTCTGCCCCTTTTCGGCGTAGACCGCGATGCGGCACGGCAGCGCGGTTGCAATGGCGATGTCCTCCAGCAGGACCTTCTGGGCATGGCCGGGGTTGCACACCTCGAAGACGCGGCACTCGCGAGCGAAGGGTACCCCCTTGCTCTCCATCTTTTCGCGGAGGTTGTGTATGCCAAGCACTCCGAACTTATGGCTGGCCGAGATTTCCGGAAGCCGGGCGCAAACGGTTTCAAGGGCAAGGGAGGTGGAACGGGTGAGCAACAGGGGATTGGGCATGCCGGCAAACTAGCACCGTACGCCTGTGGCGCCAGTTTTTCGCTCCTGACGCCATCGAAGCGGCCGAATGAGCCCCGCAACTGAAGGACGCAAGGGATGGCCCGAGCCGGGGGGCGCTGCGTTAGCGGGATCGCTTCTGATTCAGGTTCGCCAGCAGATCCGGAAAGGCTGTGCGCGCGGGGGAATCGGCGAGAAAACGCTCGGCCGCGGCCTTCTCGCCCCGGGCGCGGAGGCCCGCGTAGACGTGAAGCTCGAACTGGATCCGCAGCTGGGCTTGCTCCGCGTGGAGACCGAAGGCCTCAAGCAGAAACAGCAGCGCCTCGACCGTGGAGTAATGCCCCGCCGACGGCTGGTCGCGCAGCAGGTAACGGCTCGGGCCGGTCATCGGCAAACTCACCGCCCTCCCCCAGCGCTCGACGCCCTGCAGCATCCGCGCGGCCTCGCGCCAGCTGCCATCGAGGAGCAGGAGCTGGACATTCTCCGGCGGTTTGTCCGCCGGCACCGACTCGCCCTTGGGATGCAGGATCCAGAGTTCGCGGTCCGGCTGCACGATCGCCGCCTGGTTGAGCGGCAGGTCGTGGCGGAACACGTGGCCATGCGAGGCCGGGATCACGCGATTGATCAGCCGCCCCGTGCTGGTCGGCCGCCAGAATTCGCGATGGTGGATCAGGACGTCGATCCGCAACGGCAGGTCGAGCGGACGGAACCCCTCGCAGATGCACCAGCGCGGCGAATAGCGGCAGCGCTCGCAGCGCGGGGCTCCCTCCGTGACGACGCTCCGCGACATGGGTCCAATCGGGCGACCGCCACCTCAGGCAACGAACGGGGTGGCGAGGATTCCCTCGATATAATCGAGGATCTCCCGGCGACCGATCTTGGTCGTGGACGAGCTGGTGAGATACGGCGGCGGTTCCGTCCGCCACCCGGCGACCGCCTGCATGAAGACGGCGAGGTTGGCCTTGCCCTGCGACGCGGACTGCTTGTCGGTCTTGGTGAAGACCAGCGCGTAGGGCGCCTTGATACCCTCAAGCCAGCGGAGGAACTCGAGGTCGATCGCCTGCGGGGGCAGGCGCGAATCGATCAGCACGAAGATCGTGCGCAGGTTGCGGCGGCCCGAGAGGAAATCCGCCACGGCATCATTGAACTCGAGCCGGCGCTTCATCCCGACCTTCGCGTAGCCGTAGCCGGGGAGATCGACGAGACGCCAGGCGGCGTTGATGAGGAAGAAGTTGATCAGCTTGGTCTTGCCCGGAAGGTCCGAGACCATGGCCAGGTTCCGCCGCTCGGTGAGCAGGTTGATCAGCGAGGACTTGCCGACATTGGAGCGGCCGATGAACGCAAACTCCGGCTCCGCCCAAAGCGGGCACGCGTCCAGGGTGGGGGCACTGATTTCGAATTCGGCGGATTTGATCTTCATGGTCAGGCCCCGCGGCGGGGCGTCCGGGCAGAATGACCGCGCTCCCCCGCCCCACGATGTTAATCGGCGCGCCCTGGCCTAGGGCTGAATGTAGGTCACCCAGAGCAGGCGCAGGATCACCACACAGGCCATCCCGAGGAAAAGCGGCTGCACGAAGCGCGCCCCGCGGCGCACCACGAGCCGGGCGCCGACGCGGGCACCGACGAGCTGGCCCGCCGCCATCACCACCACCGCCGGCAGCACGAACTGCCGCCCCACGGCAAAAACCGCAAGCGACGCCACGTTGCTCGCCGCGTTCAGCACCTTCGTCGTCCCGGTGGCCGACACAAAATTCCGGCCCTGCACCAGCACCAGCGCCATCGTCCAGAACGTGCCCGTGCCCGGACCGAAGAACCCATCGTAGAAACCCAGCGCCAGTCCGAAGACTAAGTAGAAAACACCCTCCCCCAGCTGCGGCGGGTGATCCTCGTCGGCCGGGCGCGGACGGAAGAACATGAACACGACCAGGCCCGCCAGCAGCCACGGCACCAGCCGGCCGAGGAAGGCCGGGTCGATCGCGCGCACCGTCAGGGCCCCGGCGATCGCGCCCACCAGCGTGCAGACGATGCCGGTCACGCAGCGCCTGATATCCACGACTCCCGCCCGCGCGTAATGCACCGCCGCCGAGACCGACCCGAACGAGGCCTGGAATTTGTTCGTGCCCAGCGCAACCGGCACCGGCAGCCCGAGGCTCAGGAGTACCGGCACTGTGATCAGTCCGCCCCCGCCGGCCACCGTGTCCACCAAGCCCCCGGCCAGCCCCGCGAC
>CAIYFD010000324.1 GCA_903925425.1 uncultured Opitutia bacterium
CTAAAGCTCGTCGACGCCGGTCTCGAGCCGGCCGAACACCGGACCAATCTCGGCACCAAGTCCCAGCTGCTCGCCGCCGCCCGCACGCTGGCCCTGGCCTCCCCGGGGGGAGCACCCGAGGACAGGACGGGGTGCGTTGCCCCCTCCACCGCATGAGCGAACCATCCAGCGTCGGATTCGGGATCATCGGCAGCGGCATGATCGGATCCGTCCATGCCACGGCCATCCGCGCCATGCGCGGCGGTCATCTGGCCTGCGTCTTCAACCCGAACGCCGCGTCGGCGGCGAAGCTCGGGGCGGCCCACGGCGTGCCGGCGTTTTCGGACTGGGAATCATTCCTGAGCCATCCCGGCCTGCAGGCCGTTACCATCGCCGCGCCCAGCGGCCTGCACCACGAGTGCACGCTCCGCGCCGCGACCGCGGGCAAGCACGTGGTCTGCGAGAAGCCCCTCGACGTGACGCTGGAAAAAATCGATGCGATGATCCGCGCCTGCGCCGAGAACAAGGTGCTGCTGGCGGCCATTCACCAGCGCCGGTTTCTCGACTCCACCCGGACATTCAAGCAGGCGATCGAAGCCGGCCGGTTCGGCCGGATCACGCTCGCCGATGCCTACGTGAAATGGTTCCGCACGCAGCAGTACTACGACCAGGGCGCCTGGCGCGGCACGTGGAAGCTCGACGGCGGCGGCGCGCTCATGAACCAGTCGATCCACACGATCGACCAACTGCTGTACCTCGCCGGCGATGTGGCCTCCGTCTGCGCCTTCGCCCAAAACGCCGCGCACGAGCGCATCGAGGTTGAGGACGTCGCCACCGCCGTGCTGCGCTTCCGCAACGGCGCGCTCGGCGTCATCGAGGGCTCGACCGCCTGCTACGCAAAGCTCGGGCACGGCGCGGAGGTGCAGGTCTGCGGCACGGAAGGCTCCGTCTTCATGCGCGACGAATCCTTTACCACGTGGGACTTCAAGCAGGAGCGCCCGGAGGATGCCGCGATCCTCGCGCAATTTGGGGCCAAGCCGGGGGCCGTGGGCGTCGGCGCCGCCGATCCCAAGGCCATTACCACCCTCGCCCACCAGCGGGTGTTCGAGGACATGGCCCGGGCCATTGCGACGGGCAGCGCTCCCACCGTCACCGGAGCTGACGCCCGGAAATCGGTGGAAGTCATCCTCGCGATCTATCAGTCGGCCCTCGCCGGCGGGGCGCCCGTGAGCCTGCCGCTGGCCCGTACCCCCGAATTACGCGCCTTTGACCAACCGGGTTTTTCACGCTAGGAAAATCCCGTTCATCCCACGCTTTGTCCGTATGCTCCGCGTTCTTCTCACCACCACGTCATTTCAGGACACCCCCGGCCCCCATCAGGACCTGCTCAACCGCTCCGGCTGGGAGATCGTGCGCGCCCGCGGACCCCTGAATGAGGCCGACACCCTCGCGCGGGTCCGCGACATCGACGCCTACATCTGCGGCGACGACGCCATCACGCGCCGCGTGCTCGAGGCCGCCCGGCCCCGCCTGCAGGTCATCAGCAAGTACGGCATCGGCGTCGACAAGATCGACGTGA